>WGFZ01000063.1 GCA_015491955.1 Nitratifractor sp.
AATACAATGGCTAATACTGTAAAGTAGGCTATAACTTTTGGACGGAAAACTCTAGTCTTACCCTCATACATTACAGCTTCTCTCTCACTTGACCAGCGAACAAGAGATGGTTTACCTAAAGCTCCCATTACTTTAGTACAGGCATCAACACACTCAAGGCAGTTAATACACTCAAGTTGGAGACCTTTACGAATATCAATATGTGTAGGACAGACCTTTACACAACTTTCACAAGCTGTACACTCTGCTTCAGGCTCTTTTTGATGTAACTCTTTTACAGAATTTGCAACTTTATGTCTATTGTTCCCTTCTCCCTCGTAGATATGACCACCACGAACAGGGTCATAGACTGCCATTATCGTATCATCATCATAAAGAACAGATTGAACACGGCTATAAGGGCAGATATATACACAAAAATTCTCTTTTATGAATATGACATCTGCTATCAAAAATAGAGCTACCCCAATCCAAAAGCCCATTAAGATACTATGATTGCTAGGATTTTGAATATATGCAAAGAAATCTTCTGGTGGAACAAAATACCAAATAAAATCAGCGGCCGCAATAAAGGCTAAAATTGACCAAAGTCCAATAGCAATGAGACGCTTAATCTGATTTTCAGGCTTAGACATATCAGGCTCAATCTGTTTATTGTTGATACGTTTTCTCAAATGTAAAAGCTTAGTCTCCAAGAAGTCTCTATATATGACTCTAAAGATTGTTTGAGGACAAGCCCAACCACACCAAACACGTCCACCAACTGATGTCATTGCAAAGATTCCTATAAATAGTAACATTAACAAAAATGGCATTAGATATAGCTCTTGCATATCAAAACGTACAAACATAAAATGGAGCTGTTTATGGTCAAAGTTTAATAAGAAAAAATGGTTACCATTGATTCTAATCCAAGGAAGAATTAAAGATACTATTGAAATAGCTGTAAATACCCAATACCTTTTAATTCTATATGGTGTCCAATCTTTTAGATACTCTTTAACCTTTTTCCTCTTTTTAGGTTGAGTGTCTAGCTCTTTATTTAGAGTTGCCTCTTGCATCAATCTATCCTTTGTTATAAATTTTAACCTATTGTAATTTTAGCGTACAAGCCATCTTAGGCTTTTTAGTCGCTACTACTTGGTGATTTCTTTTAGCTCTCTCTAGCCAAGAGTCATCTATTATCTCTTTGAGATGTCTTGATTGAATATAGTCTTTGAGTGAACTTCTACTCACTTTAAGATCTCTTGCTAATGCACTAACACTCTTATCCTCTTTTAGCCCAGCCATAATTTGAGGCAGATATATATCAAACTTAGAAGCAGATTTACGCCCCTTTGGTCGTCCGATTTTATTATCTCTCTCATTAATCCTTTGGCGTTGTTCTAACTGCATAATAAGAGGAAGAATTTGTGATAAACCAGTTTTTTTATCAACAATTAGATTTGGTTGAACAATATGAAGAGTAATACTATGTGTTAGCATACAGTTGATAACAACTATCCCCTCTTCCATTGTTTCTCCTAAAATTTCCAATGTTGAAATGACCAATTTATCTCCATTTTTTAGAGTATTGTGAAGAAACTCTTGAAAGCTTTTACGCTCTTTGAGTGGTCGTCCAGCCCGTTCAAACTCTATCATCTCATTCTCAAGGAGTAGATTATTCTCTTTTGCATAATTCATAATTACGGCTCTTTGCTGAATTAATGACTTATCACCATATAGCTGTCGAATGAGTGCGTACGTCAAAATAACCTCCTTGCCCTCAGATAGAACTATATCGCTTTAATGATGAAATAACTCTTAAAAATTATCTTTTCTACGTCATTTTATATGTTATAATTGCATAAAATAGTAATAGGATATGTGTGATGACTCTAACCCATCTTGATGAGAATGATAAGCCCAAAATGGTTGATGTAAGTAGCAAAGATGATACTGTTCGTATAGCTAGTGCTTCAGGTATAATCTCAATGAGTCCAGAGGCATATAAGGCTGTGATTGAGAGTAGTGCAAAGAAGGGACCTGTGCTTCAAACTGCAGTTATATCAGCAATTCAAGGAGCAAAAAAGACTCCCGATTTAATTCCTATGTGCCACCCTTTGATGCTTACTTCAGTAAAGACAGATATTAAAGAGATTCCAGAGCTTCCTGGATTTAAACTATATGTTACTACAAAGCTAAGAGGAAAGACAGGAGTAGAGATGGAGGCACTTACGGGAGTGAGTGTTGGACTACTAACTATCTATGATATGCTAAAAGCTATAGATAAAGGAATGGTTATTGAGAAAATTCAACTTGAATCTAAATCAGGAGGTAAAAGTGGAGACTTCAAAAGAGACTAAAGAGCCAGAACTTAGCTATCCAAGAGAGTGGGGATTTAAAATTATTGGTAGAGATAAGGATAAGTTACTAGAGGCTATTGAAGATATTTTAGGGGATAAAGAATATATAACAAAAGAGGGTAATGTTTCACGTACAGGAAAGTTTCATAGCCATAATGCTACTTGTTATGTTGAATCTAAAGATGAGCGTGATATACTATTTAAAGCTTTTTCCGACCATAATGATGTAGATATGGTTATTTGATAAAAGGGTCTTTAAGCTCTTTTATTGGTTTAAATATCTTATATATGCCCACGTATGTAGGCAAATTTAATATATTTAGGAGTTATTATGAAAAGAGTTATTTTAGGAGTTAGTGTAGCTGTTTTATCTACTATTTCTATAAATGCCCATGGATTTGGAGAGCATCATAATCATGTTAGAAATTTTCAACATCAGGCAAATAATTATAGAACTTATCCTAACAGATTTAAAAATTGTCAAAATCAAATGAGAGATTCTCAACACCATGCTCAAGACTCTATGAGACACTTTAGAGATC
>WGFZ01000064.1 GCA_015491955.1 Nitratifractor sp.
ATCTTGATTTTTACGTTTTCTAGCCTTACGAAAGATTTTTGTATCTTCAAAATCATCATCAAAATCATCAATAAATAGAAAACTCTCATCACCATCTTCACCAAAACCATTTGAGTATGGAAGTGGCTCATAATCAGGTAGTAGTAGCTTATCCTCAAAACTCTTACACTGCTCTTTCCAATAATTTAGATAGTTCTCTTCAGATTCAAGCCCATCAAACCCCAATAACTCAAACATCTTAGCAGTAAACTCATACTCACTAATACCTATATCACTCTCAATTACTTTTCTCATTGGTGTAACGTAGTGGTGTCCATAGCTTAAACGAAGGTCATCTTTTTCTAAGAAACTCTTAGCAGGGAGTACAACTCTAGCTAGACGACTAGTCTCATTTTCATAGAGTCCAAAGTATATAAGATTTTTTACTTTTTTAAGTGAATCTATTACCATAGAGCTTGAGGGCATACTCTCAGCTGGATTTCCACCCTGAACTAAAACAGTATCAAACTTCTCAAATGGTGTTGTAACAATAGGCACAGTAGGAGTTTTAACACTAAATGGATTTTTAAAACCTTGACGAGATGAGCCTAAAAAGCTAACACCACAACCCTCACGCCCAAAGAGTCCAAGAGTTGAGGCTAATGAGTCTATTGCCCAAAGGGCATAATGACCTATTGAGTATTTTTGTACACCTGCACCTACTAAAAAGACAACTCTTTCTCTTTGAAGTTGCACAAGTAAATCACCAATATCATCTAAATTTAATCCCATATACTCTAACAGAGCTTTTATTCTAAAACTTCTAGTAAAATCGTAAAAATCCTCAAAATCTTCACCCCAACTACTAAGCCACTCATCATTTTGACTATTTTCCATAGTGATAAAACGTGCGAGTAAAATAGCTAAGTAAAAATCACTTCTAGGCTTAATTTGTATATGAATATCTGCCTTTTTAGCTAGAGTCGTGCGTACTGGGTCTATTACTACTAGAGTTTTACCCTCAATAAATGGCATTAGATGGGCATTTGTTATAGGTATATTTCTACCCCATACTACTACCACTTCAGCTTTAGCAATCTGTTCTATTGGAAGTTGGTAATTTACACCTCTACCCTCAATAATTCCAGCACCCCCTGCTCCATCACACAAAGAGCCGTGTGTTAGAGTTCCGTCAAGTTTAGATATAAGTAAGTTTGTAACATCTTGCATCACTCCGAGATTTCCAGAGCCTCTCCAAAGTAGTGGCTTTGTGGATTTAAATATCTTAGCAATCTCAGCAAGAGCCTCTTGCATACTCACCTCTTTGCCATCAACTCTAGGTTTATTTATACGAGGAGTTTGATGTATCTCTTTGTTTAAGAGTCTGCATAATGCTCCATTGTATAGTGGGTGGCTAGGTGTTGCTACAAGCTTTTGAGGGTGGTTTGAATCGCAAGTAATAGCACAAGCGTCCCAGCAATCTAAAGGACAAGCTGTCTTAATCATTTTAACTCCACTTTAACTAAAGATGAAAAGGGATAAATCTCTGGAGAAATCTCAAGTTCTGCTCTATATGAAGATAGATATTTATCATCTGTCTCTTTCCATATTTTAGAAAATTTTAAATTACTCTTTTTACCATCTATCCAAATATGACTCTTACTAAGATTTTTTAACTCATCTAAGGATAGATATATTACTAATTTTGCCTTTGTTAGATTATCAACGATAGCCAGTGGTGTTCCCATAGCTACAAACTCTCTTTTACGAACTAGGAGACGATATAGATAACGATTCTTAATCCATAAACTCTTTTTTGAGATTCTATCTTTAAGAGTAGAAATCTTTTGACTCATATCCAATATTGAACGCTCTAAATTTACAACATTTATTTGAGTAGATAGATATTGATTTTGAGCATTTACACTAGCTTCATAGGCTTGGTCTTTTTGAGTTTGACTAGCTGTAGATAGACTCTTTAGACGCTCATAGTAGTTAGCTTGTCGTATCCAGCTCTCTTTTAGCCCTGTTAGCATCTCTTTTGTTAGAGCTAAGTTTGCCTTTAGAAGCTCTAGGCTTTTTATAGAGTGATTGAGGTCTTTTATATCTAATCTATCATCAATATGAACCACTCTAGCACTCTTTATAGCCCTTCCCTCTAACGATAAGTTAGCATCTAAAACCTCTCCTGATGCTGTAGCTTTTATTGTAGTTCTCTCTAGGGCTTGAACCTTTGCATAGTGTTCACTAGCAAAAATTAGAGTATTAAATATAGATATTAATAGTAAATAGTATTTCAAAATATTTTTACCTTTATAAAAAATAGGAATTTTTAATTTAAAAGAAGGTAGGCGATAAGCCGGGTTCTGTCG
The DNA here is from genome assembly GCA_015491955.1 of Nitratifractor sp. Taxonomy (GTDB): domain Bacteria; phylum Campylobacterota; class Campylobacteria; order Campylobacterales; family Sulfurovaceae; genus Nitratifractor. The sequence continues at coordinate 2,352 of WGFZ01000064.1, forward strand.
TTGGGTGGTTATTTATCTAGGTCTGATGTCGCCAACAGACTCAAGCGAAGTACACAAAGTTGTGAAGCTCATACCAGGTACTTCTTGCTACGGACAGGGTTTACCTAGCTCTCCTTGTTACCAAAAAGACTGGTAGGCTCTTACTCTACCCTTTCACCCTTACCTGTGATTTAAAAAATCCATCGGCGGTCTTCTCTCTGTTGCACTTGCCCTCGAATCACTTCGGCCAGCCGTTAGCTGGAGTCCTGCTTCACTGTAGCCCGGACTTTCCTCTTGTGCTATAACACACAAGCAACCACCTGCCTACCTTCGGATAGGATTATAACATTATGTTAGCTCAATTTTACTCATTCTCTCTAAAATATCTTTTACTTTTTGTTTAGGATTTTCATCTTGATATATAGGACGCCCTACCACAGGAAAATCTACACCCTCACGGTGTGCAATCTCTAAAGTAGCTACACGCTCTTGGTCGCTAGAGGCTTCACCAAATGGACGAATAGCAGGAGATAGAGTTAAAAACTCTTTTGAAGTCTCATCTTTTATAGCTCTTGACTCAAAGGCACTACATACAACACCATCAAGCCCAGAGTTATAACTCATCTTAGCAAACTCTTTTGCCCTCTCTTCAATCCCTTCACCATAGATAGCTCTAAATGACTCATCATTAAAAGAGGTTAAAGCTGTAACAGCCAATACTAATGGTCGCTCTTTGGCATAAGGTTCAAGAGACTGCATAACCCTCTCCATAGCCTTACTTCCAGAACTTGCGTGAATATTAAACATCTCTACACCTAAATCGGCAATCTCCTTGGCTGAATCTGCCATAGTATTTGGAATATCATAGAGTTTTAAATCAAGAAAGATTTTAAAGTGAGGATTTAAGGTTTTAAGAGTATCTATAAAGGCTCTACCATCTCTGATATAAGTTCTAAAGCCAACTTTCATCCATAAATTATCAAATTCAGCCAATGATTCAGCCAAACGAAGATTTTCTGAAGCACTAGGTAAATCAAGAGCTACTACAAGATTCATAATATTTTCCTTTTTATATCAAGTGAACTACCCAACCGCTAAAGACGATTGGGATTTCAGCTATTTAATTATTAAAAAACAGTTATGATTATAGCTTAGGAGAGATTTAATCTTTTGATAAATTGTGTAAAATTAGTAGATGGTAGCAGGGGGGGAACTCGAATCCCCGACCTCCGGCTTATGAGACCAGCGCTCTAACCAGCTGAGCTACCCTGCCATTTAAAAGGAGCAGAATTTTATCCTACAAATCCTTAAATGTCAAGATAAAAAGAAATAAGGCTATCGCTAACCCAATAACTTTACTCCCAACTCTTTTAGATAACTATTATGCTCACTCATAAACTTTTCAATATCATCTTGAGCTTTTTTTATCTCTTCATTCACCTCATCTAAATCAATTATAGGCTCAGGCTTAGCTGTGCTAACATATCTTGATATATTTAAATTAAAATCATTTTTCTCTATCTCTTCCAAGCTAACACGGCGAGAGTATCGCTCTTCTTCTTTTCTATACTGATAGGTATCTACTATCTTTTCTATATGCTCATCATTTAAAATATTTTGCTTTTTACCCTTTTTAAAATACTCACTTGCATTTATAAACAGTACATCATCACTTCTTTTACACTTTTTAAGCACCAATATACAAACAGGAATACTAGTAGAGAAAAATAGCTTAGAGGGTAAGCCTATAACTGTATCTATATTTCCATCTTCAAGTAGTTTTTTACGAATTTTAGCCTCTGCTCCACCACGAAATAGTACACCGTGGGGTAGTATAATAGCCATAGTCCCCTCATTATCTAAAAAGTGAAATCCGTGAAGTAAAAAGGCAAAATCGGCGGCCGATTTTGGAGCTAAACCATAGTTTTGAAATCTAAAATCTTTACTCATCTCATCGCTAGGAGTCCAACGCAAAGAGAAGGGAGGATTAGCAACAACTGCCTCAAAATGGATTTTTTTAGATGGATTCTCTTGTGAGAGTAACTCCCAATCATTGATAAGTGAATCACCATGGTATATCTCAAACTCATTATCTTTAACTCCGTGAAGTAGCATATTCATTCTTGCAAGGTTATAAGTAGTAATATTTTTCTCTTGTCCGTAGATTTTTCCTATGCCATTTTTACCCATCTGTTTACGAACATTTAAAAGCAAAGAGCCAGAGCCACAAGTGGGGTCAAAAATACTATTTAGTTTCTCTTTTTTACCTGTACTTGGGTCTTGGCTATCAAGGCTAACGATACGAGAAAGAATAGTAGAGACTTTTTGAGGAGTATAAAACTCTCCTGCCTTTTTCCCTCCACCTGATGCGAACTCACCTATTAGATACTCATACGCATCACCCAACACATCACTATCGTTTGGAAACTCACTAATCCCCTCTTCGATTTTAGTGATAATTTTACAGAGCTTCTCATTTCTCTTAATGTAATCTTTTCCGAGCTTTTCAGAGCTTAGATTTATCTCTGAAAAGAGTCCATCAAAAGCAGTAGAAAATGACTCATTTTCTATATATTTAAAGGCACTCTCTACTCTTTTAAGTAGTTCTTGGTTTTGAGTCCGTGCTAGTTCGGCTATGGATTTCCACAAATACTCAGGCTTTATGACATAATGCACCTTTTTACGCATCATATCCTCAAAAAACTCTACATCTTGAGTATTATTATCATACCACTCTTGCAAAGGAGAGCTAATATCATCTTCTACTTTTGGATAATCACTCCCCAACTCCTTTTTAACAGCTACTATATAGTTATCACTAAGGTATTTTAGAAATAAAAATGAGAGCATATAATCCCTAAAATCATCAGCATTCATAGCCCCTCTTAGCTCATTGGCTATATTCCAAAGTATTTTGCCTAACTCTTTTTGCTCTTCATTGCTCATCATTGTCCTTCTTGTATATTCTTCTCATCTTACTCCTCCCCACTTACAAACATCTGTTGCA
>WGFZ01000065.1 GCA_015491955.1 Nitratifractor sp.
AAACGATTTGTAAAATATTGTAATTGTGTTAATAGAGATGGTTTTAATCGTTTTTTATATAGATTACTATAGACTCTCTCACCCTCTTGGGTAAGCTGCCAACTATTCTTATTATTAATCTCCTGCCCTCTTCTAATAATACCCGTTAACTCAAATCCAAGAAGTAACTTTTCATCAAGATATCCCTCTAACTCATCTAAATAACCTCTTTTATGCTCATATAGATACTTTAAGGCTTCTTTTCTCGATAGATTACCCACCTCTCACTCCTTGAGATTCATTTGGGTAGGAGTTTAAATCAAACCCATCTAGCCTTTTAGGCAATTTAAAAATTTTATATGGGCTATGCCCCTACTCTTCACTATTCTAACATATTTTTTACTATTTTATTCTTCTTTTATAGTAAGAGACTAGAGCTAAACCTACAGCTATACAGACAATAATAAATCCAATAGAGGCTTCAATTACCCACAACGGTACTGGCTGAGAGAGATTAGGCATTGAGTACCTCAGCACAACGTGTACAAACTTCGCCCTCTTCCTTAGCACTATAACGCCAACATCTTGGACATTTATATCCTGTGGCTATATTTATTGTAAAGTGGCGATTATCTACATCAAAACTTGCTAACTCCTCTCCCTTACTTTTTCTTTTAATTGCACTAACTACAAACCAATCTTCTAAATCTTTGCTATCTTTTAGTAATATATCATCTATATCACCAGCAATCTCTAACTCTAGTGTAGCTTTGATAAGCTTCTCTTTTTTCAACCTATCAACTATCTCAAAGAATGACTCACGAACTTCCAATAACAACTCTGCATTAATTGAAGATTCAATATAAGGAAGCTCCTCATACACCAAATCAAATACATCTTCAATATCTCTTTTAATAAGAGCTGGAGCATACTCTAATACTTCATCAGCTGTATATGTAAGTGTTGGAGCTATTAGTCCTAGCATACTACGAGCAATCATAGCCATTGCTATTTGAGCTCCTCTTCTTGATGTGGAGTTTGGGGCATCACAATATAGGCGGTCTTTACAAATATCCATATATATACCACTAAGCTCATTTGTAAGGAAGTAATTTAAAGTAGAGAATCCTCTTGCAAACTCATAATTATCAAAAGAGTTTTTAACACTAGCAAATACCTCATACGCCTTAGCTAATATCCATCTATCTAACTCACCTAACTCTTCTAATGGAAGTAAACTATCTAAATCATTGACATTAGCAAGAAGAAATCTAAAGGTATTACGGATTTTTCTATACTGTTCTGCTGTCTGCTTCAAGATTGAATCACTAATTTTTAAATCACTTTGATAATCACTAAGTGCTACCCAAAGGCGTAAAATCTCAGAGCCAAACTGCTGTGTTACCTTTTTAGGTGCTACAACATTTCCTTGAGATTTTGACATCTTCTCGCCCTTCTCATCAACAGTAAATCCGTGGGTTAGAATTGATTTATAAGGTGGAGTGAAGTTGATTGCTGAACTAAGGAGTAGTGAACTTTGAAACCAACCTCTATGCTGGTCGCTACCTTCTAGGTACATATCAGCAGGAAAAGCTCCAGCATCATAGTTTCTTGATTTAAGTACTGCATTCCAAGTAGAACCACTATCAAACCAGACATCTAAAATATCATCTACTTTCTCTAATTCATCTGGCTTATATCCACTTCCTGGATATAGAAGTTCAGCAATAGGACGGTCATACCAAGCATCACACCCCTCTATCTCAAAGATACTAGCAATAAAGTTTAATACCTTCTCATCTAAAATTACCTCTTTAGTCTTTTTGATACGGAAAAATGCGATAGGTACTCCCCAAGTACGCTGACGAGAGATACACCAATCAGGTCTCCCCTCTACCATAGAACCAAGACGGTTGCGTCCCCAATCAGGATAGAAAGTAGTATCTTTAATACCCTTTAGTGCTAATTGTCGAAGAGTATCATCACTACCTTTTGGATTCTCATCAACAGCTATAAACCACTGTTTAGTTGCTCGATAAATTACTGGTTTTTTTGTACGCCAACAGTGAGGATATGAGTGAGTAAACTTACTAACTTTTAGTAATGAATCACCAAGAAGCTCTAAAATCTCCTCATTAGCTTTAAATATGTGCATTCCTACAAATTTCTCTGGATTTGGTAAGAGTTGATGCCCTATAATACTCTCATCATAACAACCCTTATCATCAACAGGCATTAAAACCTCTAAACCATATTTAAGTCCTGCAAAGTAGTCATCTTCACCGTGTCCTGGAGCTGTATGGACGGCTCCAGTCCCACCATCAAGTTCTACGTGTTCACCTAAGATTATGTGTGAGCTTCTTCCATTGAGTGGATTTATCGCTAACTTATTCTCCAACTCTTTTGAAGAGAATTTTCTAATACTATGACCAGATACTACACCCTCTTTAATCAATTCATCATAACGACTTTGAGCAACTATATATCCATCATCAGTTAATACGTAGAGTTCATCATTAGCTAAAGCTATTCCACTATTTGCCGGTAGTGTCCAAGGTGTTGTTGTCCAAATTACAATTGAGGCTTTAGAGTGTAAATCTAGCTCCTCTTTAGCCTTATCAGAGAGTTCAAAAGCTACATATATAGAGTAATCCTCTTTGTCTTTATACTCCACTTCCGCATCTGCCAAAGCACTCTCAGCCGACCAAGACCAATACACAGGCTTATTTCTCTCTACTAATAGACCTCTTTTAGCAACTTCACAAAGAGTTCTATAGATATTGGCTTCAAATTTAAAATCCATAGTTACATAAGGATTTTCCCAATCACCTATAACACCCAAAGATTTAAAACCCTCTTTTTGAATAGAGATATATCTACTTGCGTGTTCTCTACACAATGCTCTAAACTCACTTACTGGCATAGAGTCTTTTTTTGCCTTACCTATACGCTCTTCAACCTTTTGCTCAATTGGTAAACCATGACAATCCCAACCGGGAGTATATCTGACTGCTTTACCTTGAAAATAGTGATATTTAATGATGAGATCTTTTAGAATTTTATTTAAGGCATGACCTATATGAATCTCTCCATTGGCATAAGGAGGTCCATCGTGTAAGGTAAACATCTCACACCCTTCTCTTTTTGCCTTCATCTTCTCATAAACACCCTCATCAAACCATTTTTTATAGCGTAAAGGCTCATTTTTAGGAAGATTTCCTCTCATTGGAAAGTTAGTTTTAGGTAGTAGTAGAGTATCTTTGTAATCCATTTTATTCTATCCTTCTCATCTATATAATTGGGGCGATTATATCTTAAAGAGGGTTAGGAGTTCGTTATAATTATCTATCATATCCTGATTAAAGGTTCTTATTATGGATAATCTATTAAAACTGATTTATATAGGAACACAAAACTATAATAATCCTATTTTAAAATCATATTTACAAAGAGAGCTAGATGAGATAGGTCAAAGAGTTAAATCCATAGACTTTTGGCACACCTCAGATTCAAATATCATATCAAGAGTTAAAGAGATAATAGAAAATAGAGGCTTATATTTGATTGCTACAGATAGAGAGCATTTTGCTCTACTTAATCAAATACTATTAGAACTTAATGCAAAGATACAAAAAGATAGCACTCTAAATAAAAATAGCTATCTTTATAAAATTAATGACTCCCTAATTAATCTAATTAGTATTGAGCTAAATCAAAAGATACCAAAACTACTTTTAAACTCTGAAAGCTCTTATACGTGGCATATTTTTCCAAAGACCTCATTAGAGCTAAAAAGATTAAGAGAACTTCTATTAAAAAATCCTGATAACTTAGAGCTAATAGAGCTTATTGAGGGGTGGATAAAAATAACAGCTTATGGTAAAGATACTATAGAACTTATTCAAAGAGAACTAAAAGCGATAAGTAAACAGATAATCCCTAAAAAATCTATAGTTGAATCTCTTATAATCTATCTATCAGAGCAAAAAAAGAAGATAACTTTTGCAGAAAGTTGTACAGGGGGGCTACTTGCAAGTGCTTTTACTGCTAAATCTGGTGCTTCAACTATTTTAGAGGGTTCATATATAAGCTATGCCAATCGTATAAAATCAAATTGGCTGGGAGTAAAAGAAGAGACGCTTATTAAATATGGAGCTGTTAGCAAAGAGTGTGTAGAGGAGATGGCATTAGGTGCTCAAAAAAACTTAATGGCTGATATTGCTATTGCTATTAGTGGTATTGCTGGTCCAACAGGTGCGACAGAGGGAAAGCCAGTAGGAACAATATATATATGTTTGAGAAATGAAGAGAATAGTCAAGTTATCCGTCTAAACATAAAAGGAGACCGTAATGCTATACAGTATCAAACCCTCTTATATAGCCTCAAATATTTAGTTGAAAGTGAAAAAAATAAAATTTTTGATTTTTTTTTGAAAAACCCTTGACATAAGTATATTCTTGCGATATACTTCTGCCCACATAAGCCAACAGGTGCTTATCAAGTACGACCCGTTAGCTCAGTCGGTAGAGCAACTCCCTTTTAAGGAGTGGGCCCTTGGTTCGAATCCAAGACGGGTCACCATCATATAGATGATTTTTGATGACTGTTTGGACTAGATGACCCTTTCATCTAGTGGCCAAGGATGCTGTGTTTTCCGCACAGATACAGAGGTTCAAATCCTCTAAGGGTCGCCAAAATATAAAAACATAAATTACAGTTGGTCGCTTAGCTCAGTTGGTAGAGCGCCACCCTTACAAGGTGGATGTCAGTGGTTCGAGTCCACTAGCGACCACCATCTTTTAGTCAATGCGGCGGTAGTTCAGTTGGTTAGAATACCTGCCTGTCACGCAGGGGGTCGCGAGTTCGAGTCTCGTCCGCCGCGCCACGATTTATTTTTCTCCTTTTGATTGATTTATTTTATAGTGATCCCTCCTCCTTTATGTTAAACTATAAAATCTTTTATGAGCCTCTACCTAGGCTCTATTTTTATCTGTTATAATTGTCTTTAAAATAAATTAAGGGATTGTAATAATGTCTATACCCTCTGAGCCTATTAAAAATGGAACTCTTCTAACTATAACTGCTGAAATTGTCTCTATTGAGCCTAAAGGTTTTATCATAAAGATTCATAATAGTGAAACAGACGAAACATTTGAAGCCAATAGTGTACGTGAGTATGCTGAATATCTAATACAAAGTGTAAATCAATCTAGTAAAGATAATTTTGTAGCAAATTGGATACCTTCTCCAAATGCACGAAAATATGATATTGATTTAATCGGAATGCAACTAGGAATGATGCAAGAGTGGATGGATAAAGAGTTGTCAGGTATAGAAGATGATGGAGATATAAGTGAGGCTATAAAAGAGGACTAGAATAGAGTATCACCATTGGCGTTTTCATCCTCTTGTGTAGGAGTTATTGGAGTATCCTCTTCTTGTATTGATGGTGGATTATTATCAATAGGTTCATCTTTTACACCATAGTCAGTAGTTGAAGAACTACTTTGAGTTGGATTATCTTCTGGTATAGAGGTATCGCTACTATTATAATTATCTTCTTGATATGTATCTGATTTATAATCTCTTTTAGGAGTTGTGTCTATAATATCTTCTTGCAACTTAGCAGGTTCTCTATTTATATAATTTCTTTTACTTTTAGGAGGAGTATCCTCTTTAGTAGTATTCTTTGAATATTTTGTTGGGTTAAAGCCACCATCTAATATACTTTTATGCTCTTTAGTTGGAAAAGGTGAGAGATTAGTGTATAACTCTCTTTTGCCTTCAAACTCACCAAACTTAACACCTTTTGGTACCCAAAAGTCTCTAGGAATTGCTGGTTTAAATTTGATAAGTTTTTTATAAAAATATGAAAAAACTGGTGCAGATACATAACCTCCTGTTGCCCTATGTCCAATAGGTTTATTATTGTCTCTACCATACCATATAATAGTTGTAATAGAAGGAGAGTAACCACAAAACCAAGCATCAACATTATCATTAGTTGTTCCTGTTTTTCCTGCTAACTCTATCCCTTTAACCTTTGCCTTTCTACCAGTACCTCTTTTAATAACATCTTCAAGAATACTAGTCATTAAATAGGCTTGAGCTGGTGTAGTAAAGTTTGCAATCTCTTTTGGCTTAGTCTCATAAAGCACAGCTCCCTCTTTCGAGACAATTTTACTTACTAATCTTGGTGCAATAATATGACCATAGTTAGAGAATACTGTATAAATTTCTGCCATCTTTTCTGGACTAATTGCTAAGTTTCCTAAAGAGATTGATAAGTTATGAGGAATATTTTTTACATCTAAAAGTGCTAAACGTCTGCGAATTGTCTCAACACCCAAATCATCAACTAGATTTATTGTTGCTAAGTTACGTGATTCAATTAAAGCTTCTCTTAAGGAAATCAAACCTTTAAAATTATTCTCATAATTCTTAGGAGCCCATATCTTTCGTTTCCCATTTTTATAATATGAAAATGTTCTAGCAAGGTCTGTTAATTTACTAGCTGGATTATATCCCATATCTAGTGCTGTTTGATAAATAAAAGGCTTAAAAGAAGAACCTGGTTGTCTTCTACTCATAGTAACACGGTTAAAACTACTCTTTTTATAATCTACTCCTCCAACCATTGCTAAAATATCACCACTAGAGCTATCTACTGAAATTAAAGCTCCATTTAATTTCGTCTTTTTAGGATTCTCTTTATATCTTTTTATAAGTCTATTAAATCCATACTTAACCGATTCTCTTGCTATATCTTGCATCTTTAAATCTATAGTTGTATATATTTTATATCCGCCTGTACGTAAATCTCCCAATCTTCCTTTAAAACGACGCAAAACTTCATCTACAATATAAGGAGCAATATTTTGAGTAAGAGTAGTGTTATATATCTTTGGAGTCTCTTTTATAGCCTTTTTATACTCTTTATATGTAATCCAACCTAAACTCTTCATACGATAAAGGATTGCATTGGCTCTATTTAAAGCTCTTTTATAGTGGCGACGAGGATTATAATAACTTGGTGCATTTGGTAATCCTATTAATATAGCTATCTCTTTTAATGTTAAATATTGGAGTTTTTTATGAAAATATCCTTGTGATGCTGTCTTTACTCCATGGTAATTATTACCATAAGATATCTCATTTAAATAACGTTCAATAATTTGTTCTTTAGTCAATACACGCTCAATCTTGATTGCTAAAATAGCCTCTTTTATTTTACGTAATAATTTCTTTTTATTAGATAGTAGTTTATTTTTTACAAGTTGTTGAGTTAGAGTTGAACCACCCTCAACAAAATGCCCAGCCTTAATATCGGCAATCACAGCACGAAAAATTGCATCTGGATTTATACCGTGATGCTCAAAAAATTGAGTATCTTCTGTAGCAATCAGAGCTTCAATAAGTTGTGGGGGAAACTCTTCAAATGTAGCATACAGACGATGGTAACGTTTAAAAACATAGGCTATGTGTTTTCCATGTCTATCTAAAATCTCACTAGATAGTTCTGGGTGATAATCTATGATCTGTTTTGCATCAAGTTTAATCTCTTGATAGGCATATATAAAAACTCCAATGAGTGATGCTAAAAAAAGAGCAGTAAGTAAAATAAATCCTTTGATAAAACGGTTTATCATTTACGAAACTCCCTTTTAGCAAAACTAGCCTCTATTAACTTTTTTGTATAGATATTTTTGGGATTATTTATAATAGAGGCACTATCTCCACTCTCAACAACCTTACCATCTTTAATTACCAACATATCGTTACAAATTTTTGATGCTAGATTGATGTCGTGTGTAACAAAAAGCATACTAAAGTTAAAGCTATCTTGTAATTTTATTAAAAGATTACTCAACTCCTCTCTAAGTTTTGGGTCAAGTGCTGTTGTAGGTTCATCTAATAGTATCAATTTTGGATTGTTACTTAATGCCATTGCTAAAATAATACGTTGTAATTGACCCCCACTTAATTGAGGTGGATATGAGTTTAAAAGAGTAAAATCAAGTTTTAATAGTTCAAAAAGCTCTTTAGCTCTATCAATATGGTTAAACCACTGTTTAGATATTTTTGTCATAGGAGATAGAGCTGTAAATGGATTTTGGGGTACAAAAGATATTGTTTTGCCTCTAATTAAATCAAAAGCTGATTCAATCTCTAATTTAAGTTCAAGATTAGTAGGTAATAATCCTAATAGTGCTTTTAGGGTAAGAGATTTACCACTACCACTTTGTCCAACTAATGCTAAAGATCTCCTTATTGAAAATGATAAATCTACAATAGGAGTACTATTTTTACTAATTAAAACTCTCTTTATATCTATCATAGTGATACTCTTATCAAATTTAACATAGCTTTTAAACTCTTTTTTGAAACAGATAATCTTGGGATAACTCTTAAAATTGGACTCTTAACTGTTGGCTGACGAATAGCACCAACAATATACCCTCTCTCTTTTAATAGTTGTTGAATATATAAAGCTTCTCTATTTGAAGAGATAGAGATAGGAAGAATCTGAGAAGAGATAGAGATACCTAAAATATCTTTTACAATCTTACGACGTTTAATAAGTTTATAGTTTAGTTTATAAGAGTGTTTTTTAATATATTTGAGATTTTCTAATGCTAAGGTAGTATCAATTACAGATGGAGCTGTAGAGTATATTATGGGTTTAGCTCTATTTTCAAGAAAACTTATAATAGAGTTTGAAGCTAATATATAGGCTCCATAACTACCATAAGCTTTTCCAAGTGTACCCATCTTTATATGCCAAGCTTGAGGAGTAATTTTATAAAAATCAAAAATACCTAAAAGCTTATCTCCTAAAACTCCTGAGCTATGTGCTTCATCTACAATCATCAAAGCCCCAAACTCTTCAACTACATCAAAAATTTCACGATTTAGTAGCTCTCCACTCATAGAGTAAACAGCCTCTACGGCTACAATCTTACGTTTAGCTTGACTCTTTAAAAGCAGATTACGTAGAGCTTTAGGATTATTATGAGAGAAGTAGTTCACCCTATTATCCAATAATCTAGTAGCAACCATTCCACTAGCGTGGTACTCTTCATCTATAAATAGCTCATCACCCCTTCTTACCAAAGCTTCAATAAGTCCAAAATTTGCAAGAAACCCACTTCCTACAACAATAGCACTCTCAAAACCATTCAATAAGGCTATCTCCTCTTCAAACTCTTTATGAATTGGGTGGTAACCATTTACAAGCATACTTGCTTTAGGAGAGAAGGAATCAAATCTATCAAGATATTTTATAGCTTTTTTTAGTTGAGATTTTTTTTGAGATAGCCCTAAGTAGTCATTAGATGCAAAATCTATAAGCTCTTTATCGTAAATATAACGCTGACGAAAACGCCCAGCCTTTTTGAGTGTATTAATCTCTTTTGTATAAGGCATAAAAATTTTATCCTTCAATCCAAGGAAGAATAATCTCTACTTGAAGCCCCATCGCTGTAGTCTCTAAACCACGTACCTCTTTAATAAAAGATTTACAAAATCCCTCAACCATACAAGCACCAGCTTTACCCTCCCACTCTCTACTCTCAAGATAACCTTCTAATGAGTTATCATCAAATTTATTAAAGTGATAGTGTGTAGCAGACGTATCTATAAAGTGATATTTTGATGATTTAAGATGAGTACAACTAATAATAGCTATCCTATTACCACTTATTAAATGTAAAATTTCTCTAGCATCTTCAAGAGATTTTGCCTTACGTAACATCACTCCAGACTCTGTTGATATAACACTATCTGCTGTTAAGAGTGGAATATCCAATCCAAAAGTCTCCTTAGCACTCTCAAGCTTCCCTTTAGAGGCGTGATATACAAAACGGTATGGATTATCAAAATTTAGGCTATCCTCATCAAACTCTATAGGAGATTGAATAAAATCAATACCAAAACTCCTAAGAAGTTTTGCACGACTTGATGAAGCAGAGCAAAGACGTATCATCAATAGCCTCTCAAACTAACCCCTAACCAAATAGCTACTACTCCTAAAATAATATTAATAGGTAGTAGTAGATTGGGGATATTTGCTATAAGTGCTTTAGCTTGTATAAGTTCTCCACTATCAAAGAGCTTTTTAGCTTTTGAACGTTTAAAGTACATAAAGGAAAAATTTAGTGTCATAACTGTCCAAATTGCCTCTTTCGCAATAAATAAAAATTTATTTGAACCGTGATGACCATTCATAGCAACACTCATAATCAAAGCTGTTAATAAAATTAATACTATAAATGGTAGTACTAAGTTAAAAAGTTTTCCTGTAATTTCAAGTATCTTTCCTAACTTTATCTTAGGCTCTTCAATACTTTGCATTACAGGGTGTACTGCAACACGCACAGCAATCATTCCACCAATCCAAATAATTGCTCCTAATATATGAATAAATACAATTAAATGAGCATAATTTTGAAATAGACTCTGCATAATAATCCCCTTTTTCCTATTTTAATTTTTCATCTATATAGGTTCTTGAAACCTCCATAGCTTCAGAAATTTTTTCAGGCTCTTTACCTCCAGCTTGAGCAAAATCACTACGACCACCTCCACCTCCACCAAGAACTGGAGCTACTTGCTTAATCCAATCACCAGCTTTAATAGGACTATTTTTACTTCCACAAGCTAAGAGTACCTTATTACCTCTCTTTTGAAAAAGCATTACCACTACTTTTTCATACCTATTTTTAATATCATCAATAAGCTTTTTAATATCTCCTACATCTACCTCATCAATAACTACAACAATATCACCAATCTTATCTATCTTTAACTCTTTAGCCCCACTAGCTAGAGCTTTATCTAGTTCACCCTTAAGGTTCTTAATCTGCTCTTTTAGTTTTTGAACCCCCAAAAATGGATCTTGATTTTTAAGTTCATCTACTAAGGTACTTCTCTCTTGACGTAAAATAGCTACTTGACGAAGAGCCTCTTTGCCACAAATTGCCTCAATTCTTCTAACTCCAGCACTTACACCAGACTCCTTAGTAATTAAGAAGAGTCCAATCTCTGAACTATTATTTACGTGAGTTCCACCACAAAGCTCTATAGAGGCTTCCCCCATTTTAACTACACGAACTTCATTACCATACTTCTCACCAAAAAGAGCCATAGCCCCTACTCTTTTAGCATCTTCAATATTCATTATTTGAGTATTTGTAGGAATAGCTCTATCTACTTTATCATTTACCCACGCTTCAACCAAACGAAGCTCCTCACCACTCATAGCCTTAGGGTGAGAAAAGTCAAACCTAAGACGATTTTCTTCAACTAATGAACCAGCTTGAGAGACATGCTCACCAAGAATCTCTCTTAATGCTGAGTGTAGTAAGTGTGTAGCACTATGATGTTTAGCAATTTGATGACGTGAATCATCTACTTTTGCCTCTAGGCTCTCACCTACTCTTAATATACTCCCCTCTGTATCGATAAGAGATAGATTTAAGTTATTAAACTTTCTAGTATCTAAAACTTTAATATTTGGTCCACCATCATTTACAATAAGCTCACCTCTATCTCCAACTTGTCCACCAGAGAGTGCATAAAAAGGGGTAGGATTTAACATTACCCAGCCCATACCACTAAGCTCTTGAACCTCTTTGTAGTTATTATCAAGAAGTGCTACAACCTTAGTATCTACATCTTTTAAATCATATCCAACAAAGTGATTAACTCCATACTTCTCTTCAAGAGCTTTAAAGTCTCCACTTACACTAGCATCACCACTACCCTTCCAAGCAGCTCTTGACTTTGCCTTTTGTTCTGCCATTTTAGCTTCAAAAGTATCAATATCAAGAGATACACCCTTTTCTCTTAGCATATCTTGAGTTAAATCAAGTGGAAAACCATAAGTATCATAGAGTTTAAATGCCACTTCCCCACTAAATATATTTTTAGTACTATCTAACTCTTGAGCAAAGAGTTTTATACCAGCTTCAATAGTCTCAAAGAAACGCTCCTCTTCAAGCTTCATAGCCCCCTTCACAGCCTCCATTCTTTTAGGAAGATAATCATAATGCTCTCCCATCTGCTCTACAAGGATATCAACCAATTTATACATAAAAGGCTCTCTAAGTCCTAAAAGATAACCGTGCCGAATGGCTCTACGCATAATTCTTCTAAGCACATAACCTCGCCCCTCTTTATCAAAGTTTACACCCTGAGCAAGAAGAAAAGTGGTTGAGCGTAGATGGTCAGCTATAACACGATAACTAGCTATTGTATCTTGAGTTGGTTCTTCACCTACAATCTCTATAATCTTTTTAATCAATGGAGTAAATAGTGAAGAGTCATAATTATTAAATACTCCCTCTTTGATTGCTACAACTCTCTCCAAACCCATTCCTGTATCAATAGATGGTTTAGGAAGTGGATGAAGTACACCTTCACTATCACGCTCATACTGCATAAAGACAAGATTCCAAATCTCTAAGAAACGGTCTCCATCTCCACCCATATAATCTTCTGAACTATGAAAATTCTCTTCACCTTGGTCATAAAAAATTTCACTACAAGGTCCACAAGGTCCAGTATCTCCCATTTGCCAAAAGTTATCTTTATCCCCAAAACGCATAATTCTATCTTCGCTTATATGCTCTTTCCACAACTCATAAGCCTCATCATCACTATCGTGAACAGTTACCCATATACGCTCAATAGGAAGATTTAAATACTCTTTCCCTGTTATAAACTCCCAAGCATAAGCGATGGCATCTTCTTTAAAATAATCACCAAAACTAAAATTCCCTAACATTTCAAAAAAAGTGTGATGACGAGCAGTATAACCGACATTATCTAAGTCATTATGCTTACCACCTGCTCTAATACAAGTTTGAGAGCTTGTAGCACGAGGTGGATTTGGTATAGATGCCTCTCCTGTAAAGATACTCTTAAACTGCACCATACCAGCATTTGTAAATAGGAGTGTCGGGTCTTCAGGAACTAAAGGAGAGCTAGATACAATCTTATGCCCCTTTGAAGCAAAGTAATTAAGAAACTTATTTCTAATATTCATATTTTTTCCTCAATAATCGGATACACCTAGACATAAAAAAGTGCCTTGGTTTATTGCTTGATATTTTAGCGAAAAGGACTTTATTAAGGTAGATTTTATAGAATAGAAAACTCTTATTTAGCTACAGACTCTATTAGCTTGGCTATCTCTTTAGCACCATTGGGTAAGAGAACTTCCATTAGACCTCGACTAATCCTATTTAAATCTTCATCAAAAAGCTTTAATATATCATAGTGATTTAAATCATCTTCACGTTTGAGCCAAGCAAGATTTTTATCTACTAAAAATTTTGCATTATAGTACTGATGGTCTTTTACAGCATAAGGGTATGGTATAAATAGTGTAGGTAGAGCATTGGCAACTAACTCCCAAAGGGTTGAAGCTCCTGCTCTTGCTATAGCAAAATCAGCTCTTGCCATAAAATTTGGAATATCTCTACTAAATCCAAAGACTTCAGCTTCAATTCCCATCTCTTCATAAGCACTCTTTACACTATCAAGATGTCCCTCACCTGCTTGATGAGTAATTTTTATACCACGCTCATTTAGAGCAGGAGCTAAAGCTAGGGCTAGATTATTTATAGCTAATGCCCCTTGAGAACCTCCTAAAAATAGAATCTCTTTAACTCTATCACGAACTCTAGCTTTTTGAAAAAAGATATATTTTACAGGATAGCTATGAATTGGACTATCCACTTCATAAGAAGATATAAAATATTTTGAATATGGACGAAGTAAGCGATTTAAAGTTCCCAAAACTGCATTTTGTTCGTGAATAACAAGAGGGATTCCAAAAAAAACAGCAGATAGTGAAGCAGGAGCAGAAGAGTATCCACCAACAGAAAAGACTACATCTACTCTCTCTTTCTTAAATATCTTTTTAACTTTTAAAATAGCTTTTATTAGGATAAAAATAGAGATAATCTTGCCTAAAAATCCCTGATTTACTACTCCCCGACTCTTAAGAAAATATTTTGAACTAAAATCCTCATCATCACCAAACCACGCTCTATCTTGTCCTCTAGTTGAGCCTATGTATATTAGATTATGCTCTTTTAATTTAGATTTTACTGCATCAACAATAGCAAGATGTCCACCTGTTCCACCACCTGTCATTAAAATAGTTGCCATTAATCTTCAATCCTCTTAGAGACCATTAAGACCATACCAATAGCAATAGAGTTTGCAAGAATTTGAGAGCCACCATAACTTAAAAATGGTACAGCAATACCCTTAATAGGAGTAATTCCAGCAATTCCATAGCTATTTACAACAAAGGCAAAAAAGATTAAAAGTCCTATACCTATTGTAAAGAGGTAATAAGTAGGCTCTTTTAATCTAGCTGCAATTTGAAAAAGCCTAAATGTGATAAAGGTCAAAAGAGCTACAACAAAAGCTAAAGTTATAAAGCCAAGCTCTTCAGAGAGACCTGATAAGATAAAATCTGTATGAACTTCACTAAGATAACCTAGTTTAAATTGACCATTACCCAATCCCTGTCCAAACCAACCACCATTATAGATAGCATTAAGTGAGTTTGAGATTTGATATGGTTCACTTACCTCTGGTACTCTTAAATTTGCAACCATATCAGCTGGGAAAAAACTCAAAAAGTGGTCTTGGACTGTGGACCACCACGTCTTAATCCTATACATTCTATGAGGAGCTATCAAAACAAGTACTACTATTCCAATAATTCCTAAAAAGACTGAAGTTACAAAAAATTTAACACTACGTCCTGCCATTAGTGTTAAAAATAGTATGGTACTTGCTAAAACAATAACTTGACCAAGGTCTTTTTGAAAAATAGCTATTAAAACAACTGCCAATGCAAATAGAAGAAAATATGGTAATAAGATAATAAACTCTTTCCAAAGAGATACCACACCGTGTTGTATAACTTTCCTAGCAAAACTCCAAGATATAAAAAATATAAATCCAACTTTAAAAAATTCCACAGGAGCTAAAGAGAATGAGCCTATACGAATCCAACGCTTAGCTCCTAATACTGCATTTACAAGAGAAGATGGTAAAAATGGCATAAGTATCATTGCTACTAATGATACAAAGAAGAGTCCTAATCCAATTCTTACAAACCAGTGTTCTGGCTCAAGCCAACTCAATCCAAACATAATTAAAATACCTATTATTGTTGCAAATAGTTGTCTAAGAAAAAAATGAAAATCTCCATATCCATAATAGTGTACAGTAAATACTGAAAGGGAGTAGGTCATAATTAATGATATTGTCATTAAAATTGAAACTGCATAAAAGAGTGCTTTATCCGCCATTAAAATTCCATTTTTTTTATAGTATATAATTATAGTCAATCTGAAGATAATTTTCACTAAAATACCATTTTATCTTTTTTATCTTTGAGTATAAAAAGTAAAGTTAGGCTAAAGCTATTAGTATGGAGATTTATGGGTAGTCAGCATTTTCATAATACAAGGAGTATTAAACTCCTATTCCTTTTTTTTATTGTTCTTATCTTAGCAATGGGATTTCTTAGTTCTATTTTTTATACTCTTAAAACAGATAGAAAACTTCCTCCTCATACAGCAGTAGTATATGATAGAGCATTAAGAGGAGCTATATTTTCAAAAGATGGGTATATAATTAGTCGTTCAAATAAAAGATATACTGCAACTATCAATAGTAAAAGTATCGATTCATCTAAAAAAGAACTTTTTATAAAACTATTTTCTATATATAGTGGCATAAGCATACAAAAGATTCAAGCTGCTTTTTTAGATAGAAATGGAAATCCTAAAAAGGGATTTATTACACTTAGCAAAAAAATTAATGCAACTACTGCAATCCAACTTAAATATCTTGCATATCAACTTAGAAGATTAAATGTGTTTCGTTCATTTACAAATAGTCATGGTGTTCAGATTCTTTATGGTCTTGATATTTTAGAAAATGGTGAAGAGCGTGAATTTCAGTTAAAAGATACACTAACTCCAGCTATAGGATATGTACGAAGAGACAATGTTGGAAGATATAAAAAAGTCTATGGTGTAAAGGGCTTAGAGAAGTACTACGAAAAATATCTTAATAAGAGTCAAGATGGAATGGTTCGTGGGAAAAGAGATGTTATAGGTACTATTATTAGAACAAAAAGTAGTATTCATATACCTCGCCAAGATGGGTATAGTCTTCATCTAAATATTCTTATGAATCTACAAAAGTATGTAGAGGCAACTCTTGATAAGATGAAACGTGATACTCATGCAAAAGAGATTATTGCTGGTGTAATGAAGAGTAAAACAGGAGAGATTATCGCTTTAGCTAGTAGTAATCGTTATGACCCAACTCATATTACTAAAAAAGATATTTCTAAACTAAATGATAAATTTACTGAATACCCTTATGAACCAGGTTCTGTCATCAAACCTATAACTTTAGCCATTGCTTTAGATAGTGGTAAAGTTACTCCAAAAACTATATTTAATACACACAATGGTGGTCCTTTTAACATTGGTAAGAGACAAAGGATTCACGATGATACACCATACAAATCTCTAAGTGCTACTGATATTATTGTCCACTCCTCCAATATTGGTATATCTCAAATTGCTTGGCTTTTAAGTGGAAAGGAGTTTTATGAAGGACTTAAATCATTTGGTTTTTCTCAAAAGAGTGGGATTGATTTATCAAGAGAGCTTGTTGGTAAGATTAAACCAATAAAACTCCTCTCTCGTAAATCTCACTCTGCCAATCAAGCCTATGGTTATGGAATGGAGGCTACATTTATACAGCTTCTAAAAGCACATAATGTATTTAATAATAATGGAGTGATGGTAACTCCCCATCTAATTGACTATTTAGAAAACTCTAAAGGTGAACATTTTAAACTTAAATCAAAAACTTTCCCATCAAAACGTATAATTAGCTCTAAAACTGCTAAACAGATGCATAAAATTTTACAAAAAGTTGTACTTGAAGGTACTGCTAAAGCGACTATATATCCTGGACTTGATGTAGGAGGTAAAACAGGAACTGCTCATATTGCTCAAAATGGTGGATATAGCCAACGCTACAACAGCTCTTTTTTTGGATTTGTAAATGATAATAAGGGTAATAAGTATGAGATAGGTGTTTTAGCTATTGAGCCTAGTGTAAATATGAATAAATATTTTGCCTCAAAAAGTTCTGTTCCCACATTCAAGGCTATTATAGATGATTTGGTAGATTTAGGCTATCTATACTTAAAACTTACACCTGAGCAAAAAGCTCAAAAGATAGCATTGGAGAAGAAAAGAAGAGAGACTCAACGTAAAATCCAACAAGAGAGAACTCGTAAAATTAAGGAAATATTAAGAAGACAAAGAGAAAAAATTCATCAAAAAGAATTAGAGGAGAAAAAAATAAATGACTCTTATAATCTTAATAACAAAAGTAACTCTTCGCTAGATAATATAGATAAAAATAACTCCTCTTCATCCTCTACTCCAAAGACTCCAAAGGAGGTAGCTCCTGATGTATTTGACACTTCTCCACCTGATGTATTCTAGGTATTCTTATAGCCATAGATTATCAATGAGGCGAGTATCTCCTACCCAAGCTGCAATAAGAACTATTGTATTACCCTCTTCTATATCTTTAAGTAGTTTAAACTCACGATTTACAATAGCAATATAGTCTAAACAATCTACATCTTTTTCTAATATACTTTTCATAGCCTCCTTGATAACATCTACACGATATTCACCACTTTGAACTAACTTGACACCTCTCTTTAGAGAACGAGATATACTTAAAGCTCTTTTTCGCTCACTTGAACTTAGATATACATTACGACTACTTAGTGCCAAACCATCACTATCTCTAACTATTTCACAAGGAACTATCTCAATATTCATAAAGTAGTTACGTACCATCTGCTCTATTAACAGTAACTGCTGTGCATCTTTTTTACCAAAATATGCTCTATTAGCTTGAGTTATATTTAGTAATTTCATAACAACTTGAAGCATTCCATCAAAATGACCAGGGCGTTTTGCACCCTCAAGAATATAACCTCTTATCTTTGGAGCCGATATTAAAAGTTCATCTTCCTCATAGATTTGTTCAACTGTTGGCAGATATAGTAAATCTACACCAGCTAATTGGCATATCTTTTTATCTGCCTCCTCTTTTTTTGGATATTTATCTAGGTCTTCACCCTCAAGGAACTGTGTCGGATTTACAAAAATTGAGACAATTACATAATCATTTTCTTCTTTAGCTCTACGGATTAAGGATAGATGTCCCTCGTGTAAAGCCCCCATTGTTGGAACAAAGCCAACACTTCCTTTTAATTTTTCTCTGACTTTACTAAAACTTATATAATCTCTTGCTACAACCATCTGCCTACCTTCTATAAAATTTTGCTAAAATCTTACCTCAAGTTATATCACCAAATGTTAAAAAATTCTTTATTATAAAGTATGAAATGAAAAAGGATTATTTCAATGGACGCATATGAATATAGTGAATTACTCAAAAGTTTGAGTACAAAGATGCAAAATATTACAAATATTGTCAAGCCAAATCTTATTCAAGATAGACTAGATGAAATTGAAAATATGCAACAAGAGCCTGAGTTTTGGAGCGATTCAGATAGAGCTGGAAAAATTTCTCAAGAGAAGACTCGACTAGAGAGAACACTAAACAAGTACCAAGATGCAAATGGTGCTTTAGAGGATGCTCAAGAGTATTTTGAACTAGCTAAAAGTGAAAATGATGAAGAGACACTAGAGATGCTATATGATGATGCACCAAATCTAAAAGAGCATATCCAACAACTTGAAATTGCTATTATGCTTAGTGGTGAACACGATGGTAACAATGCCATTGTAACAATTCACCCAGGAGCTGGTGGAACAGAGAGTCAAGATTGGGCAAGTATGCTATATAGAATGTACTTAAGGTGGGCAGAACGCCACAACTTTAAAGTAGAGGTTCTTGATTATCAACCAGGTGAAGAGGCTGGAATAAAAGATGTGAGTTTTATCATAAAGGGTGAAAATGCCTATGGCTATTTAAAAGTAGAAAATGGAATCCACCGTTTGGTACGTATTAGTCCATTTGATTCAAATGCTAAACGCCACACCTCCTTTAGTTCTGTAATGGTATCACCTGAAGTTGATGATGATATAGAGATTGAGATTGAAGATAGAGATATACGAATAGATACATACCGTGCTAGTGGTGCAGGTGGACAACATGTCAATAAGACTGAATCGGCAATCCGTATCACTCACGAGCCAACTGGTATTGTAGTACAGTGTCAAAATGACCGTTCACAACACAAAAATAAAGCTTCAGCTATGAAAATGCTAAAGTCTCGCCTATTTGAGTATGAAATGGCAAAAAAACAGGCTGAGATTGATGGTATAGAAAAGAGTGAAATTGGTTGGGGGCATCAAATTAGAAGTTATGTACTTCAACCATATCAACAGGTAAAAGATAGTAGAAGTAATCAAGCTTTTAGTAATGTAGATGCTATTTTAGATGGTGATATTGACAAGATGCTAGAGGGTGTATTAATTGCCCAAGCTAGAGAAGTACAAGAGTAGAAGCTAAGGAGATACCTTAGCGAAATTTCAAGATAAGATTACCTCTTTGGACTTTAATCCATTGTAAAGAGTGTCCTTGGAATGTCATACCCATTTGATAGAGTGGAATTTTGGATAAATCACTTTTTATCAATATTGGAATATTTCTTCTTGCCGAAGATGATACATAGGATATAACAGATGGATTTGCTTTGAAGTTTATATTACGTGCTTGTAGATTGGAAAAGTATAATATTCTCGTATTTGGGTCATAGCTTAAAGTTCCATCATATCTAACAAGACCTGCAATACCTTCTGGAATCTCAAAACTCTTCATAAAGAAAGATGCACTAACACTCAATGGTAACTTACCATCTCCATCTTGGATAACCACACTCAATAATTTAACTTTTCCAAAGTGCTTTTTATGCGTTATAGGTAAGACCCTTTGACAACTATTTGCCATATCACTCA
Organism: Nitratifractor sp.; assembly: GCA_015491955.1. Taxonomy (GTDB): domain Bacteria; phylum Campylobacterota; class Campylobacteria; order Campylobacterales; family Sulfurovaceae; genus Nitratifractor. Next base: position 20,047 of record WGFZ01000065.1, read on the forward strand.
ACGCAATGGTTGTCTTTAAACCGTCATCTTTATTACCTAAAATAGCTGGTTCTGGAACTGAACAACCACTTATAAAAAATAGTAATCCTAAAATAAGATAAACTCTTTTCATATCTCTCCCTCTTTTTATCTTTTACTACTAAATTATAGCCATTTTATTATTTATTATTCTTCTATTTGCCCTAGAAATAGTTCAAATTTTTCAGTATATGGAAACTCTAAAATTTTAATTTTAGCTGTTTTACCACTTCTAAATTTAATAGAACTTTTAGGAACTTTAAATCTCTTAGATAAAAATTTTACCAACTCTTTATTAGCCAAACCTTCAACAGCGGCTGCTGCTATACGAATTTTTATAGCTTCATCTCCATAAAGTCCAGAAAATTCACTACGACTAGCCCCCGGCTGAGCCTTTATTTTAAGAGATACTAAATCCCCTCTTCTTTCATAAAACATTACGAATCTCCTCCTCTATAATCTCTATAGGGTCTTTAACAAATTTTAAACGAGTCTTAGGTAAAAGTTTTGGATATTTAAGAGTATCGACCAAGCTATCACGCTCAATAATAGTTATACCTTCAATATTGGCAAATAAATCTCTTTGATTAAAGAAATGCTCTCCTGTAATGATAGGAATTTCAAATTGGGCTACTTCAGCTGCATTATGTCCACCAATTGGCTCAAAAGCACCACCTAAAATAACTAAATCGCTTATGGCATAACAATTTACCAATTCACCCATCTTATCTACTAAGATTAAGTCAGCCTCCATATTTTCATTCTCACTAAAACGCTCAATCTTCCAATTTTGGAACTTTGCAAAGGAACGAATCATACGCCATACACTATCAAATCTCTCTGGGTGGCGAGGAACAATTAACATTTTAGCTTCTGGACGAATAGATTTTAATTCACGGAAAGCTTGAATAATCTCACTCTCCTCACCCTCGTGTGTACTTCCTGCACATACTAAAAAGCCATTAGGTTTTTTAAGCTCTCTTGTTGGTTTTGATATTTGTGATAATTTAATACTACCTAATACTTTTATATTATATGCACCTAGTGCTTCAAGACGTTCTCTATCAATTTCAGATTGGGCATACACATAATCAATCTTAGAAAATATATATCTATAAAACCATCTAAAGCGGTAATATTTTGACCAAGAACGGTCACTAATACGTGCATTTATTAAAAATGTTTTAGCACCTTTTGCCTTTGCTAAGGCGAAGAGTAGATACCAAAGTTCAGCCTCTACTACTACCAAAGCTCTTTGAGGTCGTATCCAAAACCAAAGAAGAGGTTCAAATGGTAGATAACGACTCTCATTAGGAGTAAGCTCTTTAATGACATCAAAACCTGTTTTAGTAGTAGTACTCAAGCGATATAATTTAGAGTCAAAACGTTCAATTAAAGGCTTTGTTGCACGTGCCTCTCCAAAACTACATATATGGAACCAAATACCATTAGATTCAAATGGAGGATTACGCCAAAGTAAAAAACGAGCTGGAAGTGAAGAACGATATTTTTTTTTAAAGGATAAAATTAAAATAAATGGAAAAGATATAACATATAAGATAGTAAGTAAAAAAGTATAAATATAGAGAAACAAGACTATGCCTCTAGGTCTTCTCCTGTCTCTTCTATATATAAGATACGTCCACAATGAGGGCAAGTTACAATCTCTTCACCTCTAATTAAATCAGAGTATGTCTTATCATTAATCTTTAGATAACAACCATAACAAGCCTGTTTCCTAACAGGAACTACTCCAGTATTACCAGCCCATTTACGAATTTTCTCATAAAAGGATAGAATCTTTTGATCCATTTTATGAATTTTATTTTCACGAGCTTTATATAGAGTCTCTTTCTCTTTCTCTATTGCTTGAAGCTCTTGATTTGCATCACTCTTTACAGTTTCAAAAACCTCTTCAAGAGCCTTTAACTCCTCTTTTGCCTCCTCAATAAGAGCTGTCTTTGTCTCAATAACTCTATTTAAACGCTCAATCTCTTCATTTGCAAAACTTAATTTCTCTTTAGCAATCTCCTCCTCAATAGAGAGAGCTTTCATCTCTCTTTCAGTGGAAATCTCTTTACCCTTTTTTTGAATATCTTTAAGTTGCTTACTCAAAGAGCCAATCTGCTCTTCATAACTAACAATTTTATCTTTACTCTCATCTATCTGTTTTTGTAGAGTATCTATTCTAGATTGGACACTATCAACTTTATCTTTCTCTTTAGAGACTCTATTTTGGGCATTATCTATTTGAGGAGTAAAGCTATCTAAGCCTTTATCAATAGTAGAGAGTTCAACTAGCTCTTTGAGGTACTTATTCAATATATATCCTTTTATTCAATGAAAGGTCTTGAAGGAAACGTTACACTATTAGATAATAGTAAACGGATTTTTCGATGGCGTGATTATAACCGAAATTGGCAAAGTTTTCAATAATTTATATAATAACTTAGCAAAAAAGTGTTCACTCTCCCAATGACCAATATCAACCATCATCAACCCTTGACTCATCGCCTTCATAGCTTCGTGATATTTAATATCTCCTGTTAAAAAGCAATCTGCCTCTACACTATCTATCAAAGATGCTCCAGAGCCTGTACATAGAGCAATAGATCCTATATTATCTTTTGGTGAGACTATACGTAGGCTATTTAAGCCAAAAGCCTTTTTTATTTTTTCTTGAAGTTCCATAAGAGTCCAATTAACCTTAGCTTCACAAAGAAAGGGCTTTTCCCTCTCTATCTCTAACTCTAAAACTTCGCGAAATACATAACTATTTAGATGAGTCTTATCAAAATTTGTATGCATTGCTATTAGAGATTGTCCCTTTTGAATAAGTTTTTCTATGAGATTAGCAGGATATAGCTCAAAATTTAATGATGTAAGTTTTCCAAAAATTAGTGGGTGGTGTACTATAAAAAGAGTTCCCTCTTTTGCTCTTTCAATCATCATCTCATCAATATCCAAAGATAAAACAACCTCATCAACCTCTCGATTCATATCACCAATAATCAAACCGCTATTATCCCACTTCTCTTGTAATTCAAAGGGGCTAATAGTATTTAGATACTCATATATTTCACCTATTTTCATTTAAACCCTTTATTACAATTAACCATACACCTAGTACAAGTTTTTATTTTATTGTTTTCAATAACCTCTTCCAATGCACAAGTATCTAAAATCGTAATCTTATGCTCTTTATCTATTGAAATCAATCCCTCTCTTTTCATCTTATTAAATATACGAGAGAGTGTCTCTGGAGTTAAATTTAAAATAGCAGCTATCTCATTATATTTTAGAGTAGTAAATATATCAATATTTTCTAAAAGAATCTTAGCCACTTTTGCTTCAGAAGAGAGAATAGTCTCTTTTTGAATAAGAGATGATAAAACCATTATTTTAGATGTAAGAGACTTAATAAGTTCAAGAGAGAAATCACTATTTGATAGATTTTTATATATATAATCATAAGGTATTAGTGCCATTTTCCCATCTGAAACAAATTCACAAGTGGCAGGGAAAGGCATACGCTCAAAACAGGCATACTCTCCTATAATTGAAGGTTTATCAAAACGATTTATTTGAATTTGGCTACCTTTTGGAGACGTTTTGTAAAGTTTAACACTACCTTCTATAAGAATATATAGATACTCTCCAATATCACCCTCATAAAATACAATTCCATCTTTACTATAACTCTTAATAATAGAGTTATCTTCAATCTCACGAATATGATTTTGAGATAGTTTTGAGAAGAGTCCTATTTGACTTAAATCAACCATAAATATCTAGCCTTATATATATTCGTTAATATTATTAAATTACTATTTTTCAAACCAACTCAAATCTTTATGTAGTTTAACAACTTTACCTACAACAATAAGTGCTGGTGTTGGTAAATCCTTTGCTTTTTCATAAATATTGCTAAGTGTACCTATAACTGTCTTCTCCTCTGCCCAAGTTCCTTTACTAATTACAGCTATTGGAAAATCTTTTGGCTTCCCAATTTCTAATAATTTCTCTGTAATATGTTTAAGGCGATGTAAGCCCATTAAAAAGATAATCGTATCATCACTTTTATAATTTTCCCAAGGAATTTGGCTCTTATTTTTACTAGCTTCATGACCTGTAACAACTCTAAAGCTTACTGTAATTCCTCTATGAGTTACAGGAATACCCGCATACTCTGGAACTGCAATAGCTGATGTAATTCCTGGAATAAATTCAAATTTTACTCCTCTTTGCTTTAGGTATATACCCTCTTCTCCCCCACGTCCAAAAACTAAAGGATCGCCACCTTTTAGGCGAACAACAATATCATATTTTAAAGAGGCTTGATAGATAAGCTCATTGATCTCATCTTGTGGAAGTGTATGGTGGCTATCAGCCTTACCAACATATATAAACTCACACCCATCTTTTGCCTCTGATAGAATCTCTGGATTAGCAAGACGGTCATATATGATAACATCAGCCTTACGAATTACTCTAAGAGCCTTTATTGTTAAAAGTTCTAAAGCTCCAGGACCTGCACCTGTTAAATATACTCTACCCATTAGCTCTCTCTTTATCATTTAAATAACAAGATGGGTCTTCTTCCCAAAGTTCTCCTGATATAGCATAGGCTCTACTTCTACTACCACCATTACAGATATTCACTACTCCACAATTAGCACAATTACCAGATAATTTTCGTGGGTGTTCTCTTAAACGTCTTAAAATATCATTATCTTCATCTAGCCAAATTTCACTAAAGGGCTTTTGAGTCATATTTCCAATGGTAAAATGGAAAAATGGATCTGGTTTAACATTACCCTTCCAATCGATATTAACAAGCCTCCGCCCTGCACTATTACCTCCCCATTTAAGCAGACGCCTACGCATCTCATCTTTTAAACTTGGATAACGATTAGAGAACTCTTCTAAAAATAAAATAGAATCCATCTCCATATTTCCAGTAACAATATCAATACCTCTTCCTTGCTCATAATATTCAAATGCTTTATCTATAATAAATTTTACATAAGTGCGACGCTCATCTTTAGAGATGTCAATCTTTAGATTATCTAAGCCTCTACCACTATATACAAGATGAGAGATATATATCTTATCTACACCAATATCTTCAGCCAATTTAAAAATATCATAAAAGCTAGATTGTGTCTCTTTAGTTAGGGTGAAACGGATACCTGCATTACCTTGATGTTTTTGAATTAGTGCAATAGCTTCAAGACTTCTTTTATATGCTCCTTTAAGCCCTCTAAACTCATCGTGAATAGTCTCTATCCCATCTATACTAATTCCAATATAGTTAAAAGTTTCAATAATCTCATCTACATTTTTATCATTTATATATAATCCATTTGTAGATAGATATGTAATAATCCCAACCTTACGCATAGCTTGAGCAATTTGAAAAATATCTTTACGAATTAGTGGTTCTCCACCACTAAATATTACAAAACGAACCCCACCTTTTAAAAGTTCAGGAATAGATTCTAAAATAAATTCAGTACTCAAAAAATCCTCAGAGTTAGCATCAGCATAACTATAACAGTGTTTACAAGCAAGATTACATCTATTTGTAAAATTCCAAATAGCAATAACGCCATCTAAAGAACGCTCCCTTTTACCCTCAACTACTGAAGATATTAAATTTGATAAGCGAAACACTTAATGACTCACTTTTGATGATTTTTTTAGATAGTCATCTGGTGCTTCAAAAAGAAAGATTCCAGAGGGTTTACGTACTGGCCACATAAAGTGCTTCCACCACTTTTTGGGGTCTGGGTCAGATACTCTATAGGCTAACACTTCATTTTTAGTATTTACACTAAAATAGATATGTGGAGTATCTTTTGACCAACGAAGATGTAAAATCCAACCATCAAACTTAAAGGTACGCATAATTTTAAATGTTTTTGTATCTATAATCTGTACATAGGGAAAATCCTTACCACTAAAACTAACAGCTAACCACTTTTGATTTGGACTCATAGCAGTAAATACAGGATTTCCTTTAACCTCAATAGCGCTTATTGGCTTAAAGTTATGGTCAAAGACAAAGACCTTTTTAGCTCCAACAGCTGGAATAAAGAAGTAATCCTTTGAGATACTCCAAAAACCAAAGTGAGGAACTTTTAAGATTCTATCTTTCCTACCAAGATTTAGAGGAATCTTTTTATACTTCATAGTATCAAGGTTTAATAGACCAACATCAGGAGAGTTAAATAGCCCTGCTACATATAGATTTTTATGAATCATAGCATCAAAAGGGACTTTTCCAATATCTTTAAACTTCTTAAATAGAACAAAGTGAGCTTTAGCTTTACTAAGATTTTCATTCTTCATCACCCAAATCTCATCACTATCCATCAATTCAAAGATTAAATAGTTTTTATAAATCTTAATTCCAACATTTCTACTACCTGTTTTGATAGTTTGTAATGGATTTAAATCTCTATCTAAAATTTCAACTGTCTTATTATCATAGTTGGCTACTGCTAAAAAATTACTCCCTATAATAAATCCAATTGCACTTTTAGATGTTTTATACTCTTTTAGCTTTTTGTTATGAATGGGGTCAAATTTGATAACATATCCATCTCTAGTAATGACATATCCATCATTATCACGAAACTTAACAACAGCATGATTAAAATTGTGCATATTTTTAATCTTATCTACTAAGAGATTATGGTCAATTACTGCTAAAGCAGAGTTTTCACGCTCAACAACAAAAATCTTCTCTCTTGCACTTAAAGAGCTAATAGTAGCTCCTAGTATAAATAGTAAAAAGAGCATCTTTTTCATTTCTTATCCTTAAATGAGATTATAAAATCTGTTAATATCTTAATTTGACTAGCATTTAAATCATTAAAAGCTGGCATAGAGTTACGTTTGTAACCAAGTGTTTTATAGACAGCTTGAGGATTAACAATTTGAGCCATTATCTGCTGTGGTGTACGCCTATTTGCAATTGAACGAAAAGAGGGACCAAATGCTTCAGCACTTTGATGATGACAACCCCAACAGTAACTTTTAAATAGTTTCAATCCAGCCTTTTGCTCAATATCTAAATCACTAGCTAATATTACATAAGGTAATAGCAATATAACGATAACTCTAATAATATTAAAACTCAAGATAGCCCCTTTTTTATTTGCAAAGTTATAATAGCAACTATTTTGTTATTATAACTTTATATAACTAGCTTGATTTAAGCTAATTGTTACTCAGTATTACATATATAATATTAATTCTTGATATAAAAGTAGTGATATAATGAACTCTTGTATTGATACTTCTAAAGGATATTTAAATGGATATCATAATAGCAGGAGCTGGGAAGGTCGGTTATAATCTTGCTCGTACGCTCTCACCTATTCATAATGTTACTGTTATAGACCGTAATTCTCAAGCACTTAATCGTTTACAAGAGAACCTTGATATTTTACCTGTAAATGGAGATATTGAAGACCCATTAACTTATAAAAAACTTATAGATAAAAAAGCTGACCTTTTTATTGCCGTTACTGATATTGATGAAGCAAATATTATCTCAACTCTTATTGCTGGTGATACTATAGATGTAAAGAAAAAATATATACGATTACGTAATGATTTTTTTGCCAAAAGCTCCATAAGAGAGAAATTGGAGATTGATGAAGCTATTTTCCCTCTACAACTAAGCTCTGAGACTATTGAACAACTCTTTGAGTACCCAAGAGCAAATAATGTAAAAAGCTTTGCTTATACAGATTTTAAACTTGTATCTATTCGTGTAACAGCCCAAATAGATGAGATTATACTAAAACCAAATGGTTACATTATTGTAGGTATAGAGCGAAATAAGAGATTTATCATACCTAAAGATAGTAATAGCAAAATTTTTAATGGAGATTTAGTCTATCTATTTGGAAGTGAAGATAGCATTAAAGAGATATCTCCTAAGCTAGATATAGAGGCTCCAGAAAATATTGAACGCTGTGTTATATTTGGAGGTGGAGATTTAGGAATTGCCATTGCTCGTAAACTTCTTAAATATGGTAAAGATGTAAAAATTGTTGAAGAGGATATTAATCAATGCAATATTACAGATGAGATTTTAGGTGGTGAAGCTATGACTCTAAGTTCTAAATATGGAACGAATGAGCTATTTGAAGAGGAGGGATTAGCACACGCTGATATGATGATTTCAGCCACTAGTGATGATGAATATAACATTATTAAGTGTCTTGAAGCAAAAGAGCGTGGTATTAAGAAAGTTATGGCTATCAATAATGAGATGGAGTATTACAATCTTATGCACTCCTTAGGTCTAATTGTCGTAAGGGGTCCTAAGATGAGTGCTTATAATACTATTATTGAGAAGATTCACTCAAGTAAGGTTACAACAGAAAGAAAATATTGTGGAGGTCAAGGCTCTGTATATCTACGAAAAATATTTACTGATTCATCTTTAATAGATAGGAGAGTTAAACCATATAAAGCTACAAAAGATACTCTAATGTATCTTATTCGCTCCAAAAAACTTATACCGTTTATAGAACCTCAAAGAGTAAAAGAAGATGATATATTAGTAATATTTACTCACAATGAAGAGTCTCAAAAAGTAGAGAGTTGGTTAAATGGACTTTAAGAGTATCTTTAAGGTTATGAGCCTTATTGGAATGGCTGTTGGAGCTTTTTTCCTTACTGAAATTCCAATAGCAATCTATTATAAAGAAAATAGCGACCGTTTAATACTCTTCTTGGCACTATTTTTAATTATTAATGCTCTTATTTGGATAATACTAAGAGAACATCGTATAGATTTAAAGATTCGTGAGAGTATTTTATCAGTCAATTTACTTTGGATTTTACTTGGAATTGCTGGTGGAGTTCCACTATATCTATATACACTAATCTCTCCAGCCTCTGCATTTTTTGAAGCAATTAGTGGTTTTACCACAACAGGGGCAACTATATATACTGATATTGAATCACTTCCTCATTTTATTCTATTTCATCGTAGCTTGATGCACTGGATGGGAGGAATGGGGATTATTGTTTTAGGTGTTGGTCTATTGTCTATGATAAATCCCTCAGGAAGTCTTAGCCTATTTAAGGCTGAATCTACAGGCATTCAAATTGAAAAACTTCGTCCAAAGATTAAAGATACAGCTCTTAGCCTTTGGGGTATATATTTAGGACTTACTATTATAGATGCTATATTACTTCATATATTTGGAATGGGTTGGTTTGATGCAATAAATCACGCCTTCTCAACCCTATCAACAGGAGGGTTTTCTACTAAAAATGCCTCTATTGGAGCTTTTAATAGTAATGGGATTTTGTGGATAACTACTATATTTATGTTATTAGCAGGTATAAACTTCTTAGCTCACCTACGACTCTTATATAAAGATCCAAGTGGATATTGGAGTGAAGAGGTTAGATGGTATCTTATTATATTTTTTGCTATATCTATCGCTTTAACACTAACTCATCAAATAGTAGATAATGCTACTTTTCAATTCTCTGTAACGCACTCATTCTTTACAGTAGCCTCAGTAATGACTACTACAGGCTTTGCATCTACCAATTATGGAGTATGGGGGCATAATGCAATCGCTTTAATATTTTTAGCAATGCTAGTTGGTGGAAATGCTGGTTCAACTGCTGGTGGTGTAAAAGTTATACGCTATGTTGTTATAATAAAGACCCTATTTGCCGAAATGAAGCGAACTCTTCATCCTCGTGCTTTAATCGCTGTATATGTTGATGGTAAAAAATTAAAAGAGAGTATCTTAGCCTCAACATTTGGATTTTTTGTATTATATATTTTTACCAATGTTTTACTATCTATTTATCTATATGGACGTGGATTTGATACGATGACCTCAATATCAGGAGCTTTAGCAATAGTTGGAAATATTGGTCCAGGTTTTGAAAAAGTTGGACCAGCAGATAATTTTGCCTTCTTTAGTGATATTGATAAGATAATTCTATCTATTGGAATGATTATAGGTAGGTTGGAGTGTTATACAGTCTATATACTCCTTAGCCTCTCATTTTGGAAACGTTTTTAAACAAGAGTAAAATTATCAGGTATAATACATTTATCCTATTTTATAGGTAAAAAATCTTAGAAAGGGTTGTCTATGTTTAATATAAAAGTTGAAAAAGAGTGTGGTTGCTTTAAAAAGAGTTCAATACAAAATAATCAAAGAGTTGATAATAAAGATGATGCTTTATTCAAAGCTCAAAATATGGCTAAAGAGATGAATGAGACTTTCTGCCAAAAACATAACTTTAAAGTAGTTGAAAGTGATAATGACTTTATAATAAAAGTTGAGGAAAATAAAGCATCTACTTGTTGTGGAGGTGGACACTGCCACTAAATCTTAGGTGGCAAGTTTTACTACAACTACAGCCATAGCTACGCCACCATCGTGAGTAATTGATAGTGAACTCTCCTCTATTGGAAAATATTCTAAAGCCTCTTTACTAAGCTCAAAAAATGGAGCACCTTTTTTATCCTTTTTTATTGTAATATCAAGAAAGGACAACTCTGAGCCAATACCACAGCCCAAAGCCTTAGCTATCGCCTCTTTAGATGCCCAAAGTCCAGCTAATGTTGCATCTGATGTAGAGGAGTTATACTCATCATCATTTAAATAGTGCCTTAAAAAACGCTCTTTAAACCGTTTTTTACTATTTGCTATCCTATCTATTACAGTAATATCTGTTCCTACTCGTATCATCATACTCTACCCTATCCAAACTCTAAATATCCTGCAACAATTAAAGAAAATAATATAGTAAAACCAATAACCATAACTTTATACCACTTATCACCAATACAATAACGCTCTTGTAACCAATCACTAATCCTCATAGCAGGATAGGCAAAAAATAGAAGCAAAACAGACGTATATACAAGTGTCAAAACAATATTAATCATTTATCTTTCACCTGATAGTAATTTTCAATAAAATGTTTCTCTTTCTCACTTTTTAGTGGTATTTTCTTTAACTCTTTAGAACTACTATCTAAGATAATCAAAGTTTCACCTTTAAGTTTTAAATGTTTACTCGCCCATTCACGCTCTAACTCTTGAAGCCTAGAATAAAAATGTATAGCATCTGGCTCCTCTTTAAATTTAGGATTATCCTTACGAAGAATTTTAAGACCACCAAGAGTTTTTTCAATTACAAATGGAGTATATTGCCGTATTATAGGATAAAGACGTGCATCACGGTGGGCTGGTCTTCCCAAAATAAAGGCTACAGCTACTAAAAAAAGGACAACCGCCCCCAATCCAAATCCAACTCTTTTACTTAACATCAAAAAATCCTTTTAATAAATCAAAACTAAGTATAGAGTCTCATATATTATAAATAGTTGATAAATATCAAGCCAATAACTGCTCCCCTTGCGATACACTAACATTTTAATATAAATAAGGAGTAGAGTATGTTAAGAGATTTTTTCTATTTAGAGGGAGCATATTTAATCTTAGCGGTTATTATTATACTAATTACAATTTTTGTAACTACCCGCCCTTTTATGTCTCCATCTGCTCCTAAAAAAGGATTAGTGGCTGTTAGCTTAATTCTTAGTTTTTTTATAGGTATCCATTTTTGGATTACAACCTCACGTATAGCCTATGTAAAAAAAGCATTTTATGAGAATAAACCTATTCTTTGTGAAAGTAGAATGTTACGTAAAATGGCTCAATCTATTGAGATTCGTAAATCAACATTATCTAATTGGCAAATAAAAGGTGATAATTTTGTATCTCCTGAGTATAATCGACCTTTTCACCTTGCTCGTTGTATTGTTAAATAGCTACTGTTGATAATTTTAAATATTAATAATATACTTGATTACTATCAACTCTATTTGACGAAAAAATTCTTATAATACCCTGTGCTTGTTGAGGCATAAAGTCAAAAGGAGTCCATATTATGGGAAATTTTATTGGGTGGCCAGAGATTGCACCAGAGCAGTTTTTACCTATTTTCATTATTTCAACACTAGTTTTAATATTTGGAGTAGGATATGCCTCAATCATTACACTGGCAAAAATGGGATTTTTCTCAAAAAGATGGATGACTCTTGGCTACTTGTTTTGGGGCTTACAAACACTTAGTCTATATAAGCTTGCCATACTTATACATAGTAATCACTATACAACAAAAGTATTACTAGTAACTATGATAGCTTATCTCTTCGTACCTCATCTGTACTTCTACCTAATATCAGAGTCAGATAAGCGTTACGAACAAGACAATGATAATCAAACAAAATAAAGGAGGAAGAATGGCTAAAAAACAAGCATCAGTTTGGACAAGTATTAGCTTTTGGCGTCGTTCTGCAGCTTGGGTAACAGGCTTTGCGACAATTTTGTTAATCTGGCTAACATTTGATACTATAGGTCAGATTCGTATGGGTACTAACGATGAGTTGGTAAAGGGGATAAAAAGGAGAGTTCCTGCTCCAACTGTAGTTAATTATAAAATTGGCTACAAATATGATGCAAAACGTGGTTTAGAAGCTCCTGTAATAGGACCTCAAAAACAGCCACTATTTGGTAAAGAGTTGAGTCCAAAAGAGGCAAGTGAGATGCTTCATCTAGGAAAACTTACATCTCAAGCTAAGAACTGTATGGATTGCCATACACTACTTGGAAATGGTGGCTATTATGCACCAGATTTAACAAAAGCTTGGCTAGACCCAATGTGGGAAAAGACTATGCCTGCTATTACAAATACAAAGACAAAAGAGGATGCTATGGTGGCATTTTTAATGCACCCTGAACTATTTGCTACACATGCTAGACGTATGCCAAATTTGGGAATAACCAAAAAAGAGGCAAAGGCTCTTGTTGTATTCTTGAAACATATGTCCTCTATTGATACAAATGGATATCCTAGAGGATTCTCTAAAACAGTAGAACAATACAAAGCAGGAGGGACCTATGCTAAGTAAAACTGCACACTTATCACCTTCTAAACAGTTGGCGATGAACTACTTTAGAGTGGCAATTGTACTATTTGGTGCACAATTACTAATGGGATTAATTGCTGGATACCAATTCTTAAATCCTAGCTTTTTATATGGTATTTTTGATTTTAGTGTAGCCCGTATGATACATATCAATGCACTTGTTGTCTGGATGCTCTATGCAATGATAGGCTCAGTCTATCTAATGTTACCAGATGAGACTGGTATTGAAAATCCTGTATATATAGGACTGGGTAAACTAGCATTTTGGATATTAACTATTGCTGTTGCTATTGTTGTATTAGTCTTTATCTTTGTTCAAGTTGGACCTGGTAAAGAGAGTACTATTTGGTTTATTAATGAGGGTCGTGAGTATCTTGAGGCACCACGTTGGGCTGATATTGGTATTGTTGTAGTTGTTTTAATCTTCTATGCTAATGTATTCTTTACCTATCTCAAAGGTAAGAGAACTGGAATTATGACTGTTATGGTTGCCAACTTGATGGCTGTAGCTGGTCTATATCTTGCTGGAATGTTCTTTACTGATAATATATCTATGGATCAATACTGGTGGTGGTGGGTTATTCACCTTTGGGTAGAAGCTACTTGGGAAGTATTTGTTGGAACACTAGCTGCTTATGCCTTGATTAAAGTAATCGATGCTAAACGTGAAATTGTTGAGATGTGGCTATGGATTGAAGTATTGATGCTATTTGGTTCTGGAATTTTAGGACTTGGGCATCACTACTTTTGGATTGGAACTCCTGAATATTGGTGGGAAATTGGAGCCCTATTTAGTTCTCTTGAACCTGTTCCTTTAGTTGCAATGTTTGTTCACGTACTCTATGATTGGGGTAAAGAGCAAGGTCAATGTGAAGCACATGGTGAAAAGAGTACTATAAAAAATGGTCCTGTAATGGCTTGGCTTGTTACAAATGCCTTTGGAAACTTCCTAGGTGCTGGTATTTGGGGATTTTTCCATACACTTCCTCAAGTAAATATCTATACACACGGCTCACAATTTACAGCAGCTCACGGACACTTAGCATTCTTTGGTGCCTATGCAACAATCTTGATTGGTATGATGTATCTTGGTATCCAAGAGAACTATGGAATCAAAAGAATGAAGATGACTTTCAACTCTAAAATGGCAATAAGTTTAATTACATTTGGAGTTTTAGGAATGACTGTAGCCTTGACAATTGCTGGATATGAGCAAGTACTTATAGAACGTGCTGAACTTGGTG
>WGFZ01000066.1 GCA_015491955.1 Nitratifractor sp.
AGTTTAGCTTCAATCTTGCTATCTATTGGCTCTTTCATCTCACTATCAAAACGAATTACTTGTTGATGAGAAGCGATTACCCTACTCTTTCTTGTTGTTGTACGATTTTCATCTATTAAAAGAGCTGATGTTCCTACATCTAAATCATCTAACATAGACTTTAGACATTTACCATTATTATCTAAGCCAATTACAGATGCCACATCAACTCTAGCTCCAAGAGCTACAAGATTATTTATAACATTTCCAGCCCCTCCTAACACTTCACTCTCTCTATCTATATCAATTACAGGAACTGGTGCTTCTGGAGATATACGCTCACTATTTCCCCAAAGATAGTGGTCTATCATCAAATCACCAACTACAAGTAAACAAGGTGAAGCCTTTTGATAGTTACGCATTTACCTCTTCCTTAAAGAGACGTTTTATCTCAGGTAGATAGGCTCTAATACCATCTTCTAAACTAAATTTAGGCTCATATCCTAAAAATTCTCTAGTTGATTTAATATCAGCTTGAGTAAAGAATTGATACTGCCCTACAAAAGGGTTAGGAATATACTCACAAGGCAAGTTAGTACCTAGTTGACTTTGTAAAATATCTACAATATCTTGAAAACTTCGAGCTTTGCTTGTACCTACATTATATACACCACTCTTTTTAGGATTACAAGCTTTGATATTTGCTTGAATAACATCATCAACATATATAAAATCTCTTAAAATCTTATCACTTCCTTCAAATAGTATGGGAGATTTTCCAAAAAGGATTTGATGTCCAAACTGTAAAATCATAGAGGCTGTCTTATTTTTAAAGTACTCCCTAGAACCATAGACATTGAAGTATCTAAGTCCAACAATTGATAAATTACTATTTTCCATCCAATCATAAGCCAAATTATCCATAGCCAACTTACTAAAACCATAGATATTAGCAGGATTCTCTTCCCCTACTCTTTGAGGAGCAGGAGCATTTCCATAAGTTGCCCCACTACTAGCATACACCACACTAGAGTTCATATCTTTTGCCATATTTAATATATCTTTAAAGGCATTTAGATTGGTTCTCATCATAATATTTTGGTCATTAACTGTAGTATCACTAATAGCAGCTTCGTGAAATATATAATCAAAATTAAAATCTCTTAAACGATTTAAATCATCAATATTACAAATATCTCCACTAATTATCTCACCTTTAAATCCTTGAAGATTTTTATAGTGTCCAAAACTCTTTAAATTACCATTTGAAAATGTTTCACCTGTACGAAATATATCAAATACAACAACTTTAGCTTTTGGAAAGTTCTCCTGAAACCAAAAAGCAAGGTTTGAGCCTATAAATCCAGCTCCACCTGTAATTAATATTGTCTTATAATTAAAATCCATCTATATCCTCCCACTTAATCGATTGATTTGTATCAATTAGAATTTGATGAGCAACTCCAGCCCCTTTTGAAGCCTCAATATCTGTAAGTTTATCACCTATCATAATTGAGTTATCTATATCTATATTGAACTCTTTAATAGCTTCTAAAAACATTCCAGATTTTGGCTTACGACAGTTACAATTATCATTAGGAGTATGAGGACAAAAAAATAGTTGCTCCCTTTTGATTCCTATTCCAAACTTTTGCATAGTATCTAACATAAATGATGTAACACTCTCAAAATCTTCAAATGTATAGTAACCTCTCCCTATTCCTGATTGATTAGTAACAATAATAGGTAAATATCCATCAAGCCAAGCTTTATATATTAAATCTAAAATACCATCAATAAATTCAAAATCTTCAACTCTTCCAACATAGCCATAATCTCTATTTATAACACCATCTCTATCTAAAAAGAGTGCTTTTTGTTTCACCATTACCACTTTACTTTTTATATATATTATACTCAATTAAACAGAGTCTTGATAGCTATTTGAAAATTTTTCGGTATAATCCGCCTTATTACATAAAAGTTATATACTTCATATTACAAGCTTCATTTTCTCAAGGAGAGAACAAAAATGCCCCCCAAAAAGTCTCAAAAAAAAGATACTATGAAAACAATTGAAACACTCTTTAATAATAGTAAAAAGGGTGAAATGCTTACCTTTGAAAATCTTGCTAAAGAGTTTGATAAAGCTCCGACTATCACTCAAGCTAGAAAAATTAAAAAATTTGCTGATGATAAGGGAGTAGAGATTATATCGGCATCTGAGTATGCTAAATATTTAACTCTAAAAGAGAGTGAGCGTCTAAAAGCACAAAGAAAACGTCTTAGTGATGGAGAGATTGAAGAGGAGTTTGACATCACTAAGGAGAAAGAGCTTCTTGAGTGGAGCCGTTCAGACTCTCCTGTAAGAATGTATCTAAGGGAGATGGGTAAGATTCCTCTACTTACCAAAGATGAAGAGATTGAACTTAGTAAACAGATTGAAGAGGGTGAAGATATTATTATCGATGCTATATGTTCTGTTCCATATCTAATAGACTATATTCTAAACTATAAAGAGCCTCTTCTAAATAGAGAACGTCGTGTAAAAGAGCTGTTTAAAAGTTTTGAAGATAGTGGTAGTGATGATGAAGATGAAGCAGATGAAGCTACAATTAAATCTCGTAGAGCTGATAAGAGAAGTATTCAAGTTATTGAGAGCTTCAAGGCTTTAGAGAAGGCAAAAAAAGATTGGCTAAAGGAGCGTAATAAGCTTGTAAAGATTCAAGATGA
>WGFZ01000067.1 GCA_015491955.1 Nitratifractor sp.
ATAGCGGAAAACTAATTATTAATGATTATATAGAGCTTATTGAGTTTGCCGATGGGATTCATTTAGGACAAGAGGATATTTTAAATATAGCTCCAAATACTAAAGAGGCAGTAGAGATAATAAGAGCTAAAGTAGGAGATAAGTTAATAGGTATCTCTACACACAATCTTAAAGAGGTTAAAGAGGCAAATAGGCTAGATATAGACTATATAGGATTAGGAGCTTATCGTACTACTTCTACCAAAATAGATGCAAAAGTAAAAGGGGAAGAGTTACTTAATATTGCTAAAGAGTCCATACACCCTGTTGCTATAATTGGAGGTGTAGAGTGGGAAGATATTTTTGATAACTCTATAACTTATAAAGTCTTAGGAACTTCACTATTTAAGAGAGTTAAAATAAAATGAAAAGACACATAATACTATTTTATGGGTTCACAAGACCTAATAAAGAGTTTAGGAGAACCATATATTAATTATAAGAAAAGAGTACCTTATGCTTATGCCATTTTTCAAAAGGATAGATAGTGCAAAATGAGATAATTTGGGAAGATAGTGATATTTTTATTGTAAGAAATGAGAGTGAAATACCGTGGCTAATAGTACACCCAAAGGAGGATTTTAGAGAGTTTTCTCAAATGCCTCAAGAACTTAGAGCTAAAATAATGGATATTTTACTAGCCATTGAGAAGATGCTACTAGAGTACTATAAGCCTCATAAGATAAATATAGCCTCCTTTGGAAACTATCTACCAAAACAGCATTGGCATATTATGGCTCGTTTTAAAGAAGATAGCTATTTTCCAGAGCCAATGTGGGGAGTGATTCAAAGAGAGGCTAAACTAAACCTTCCAAATTTTGAACTATTTAAAGTAAAACTTATAGAGAGTATTGACTTACTCCATATTAGATAGTATTTTTTGTAATCTTTGAATAAAAGAAGCCTCATCTTTATCATATAAAAAACAACTATCAACTCTACAAGCTTCATATAAAGAGTTATTTGAGTCTTTAAAGAGTAAAAATGGATATAGTAGTTTATAGTTTATCTGCTCTTTTGCCTCTTTAAATTTTAAAGTAGGAATTTTTAAAATAGCATACCCATAGTGCTTTGCTAAGTAGGTTAAAACTCCCATTGGTAGAGCTTGAGGATAGCTATTTAGAGCCTTTGAAGCTCTATTTAATATCTCATTTGCTATTTGCTGATACTCTAAATTTTGACTTAAAATAGCTAAACGCAAAGCATCATCAGCTAATACAGCCAATGGGCTACGGTATGCACCGCCCTCTATACTCAAAGGGTTACGAAAATCTCCTCGTGCATCATACCATACTCCATTTGAGTAAAAATCACTCTTTGCAATTTTAAATAGTCTCTTTGCCCAATCTAGCCACTTTTTATCTTGAGAGTACTCGTAAGCATCAATTGCTGAAGCGATAGTAAAACTGTAATCCTCTAAAAAAGCCTCTACTTTTGGAGTATGAGAAGGTAGCTTTTGGTGATATAAAGTACCATTAATATATAACTCACTTTTTAGTGCTTTAAGAGTATTTATAGCAACCTTAGCATAACTATTATCTACTATATAGGCATTAAATAGAGCATCAATCATTAAAGCATTCCAAGATGTTTGAAGTTTATGATCTATAAAAGGGTATGGACGTGTTAAGCGTATATCTCTTAATATTTGACTAATCTCTTTGGAACAGCCTCTATCTCTTTTAAGCCAAGGATTTGAGCGAAAACGTATAAAGTTACCATTTTCTGTAATGCCACACTCCTTTAAGGATTTAGTAGGCTTTAATACTCCTTTGGCTTTAAGAATCTTCATAACTTCACTATAACTATATGTATAATAGAATCCTTCAATCTCTTTATGGCTTTTAGGGTCTATACTATCTGCATCACTTGCCCCATAAAATAGCCCACTCTTATCTTGATAGTATTTTTCAAATAGCTCTATACTATTTTTAATTACAGATTTATATAATCTTTTACTCTTTCCATATTTAAATCCTAAAGAGTAAGCTTTAATAAGTTCGGCATTAGTATATAACATCTTTTCAAAATGGGGTATTTCCCACTCTCTATCGGTACTATATCTAAAAAATCCCCCCTCTACTTGGTCATAAATTCCACCAAGAGCCATTGATTTAAGTGTCTTATCTGCCATATATAATGCACTTTTATCTCTATTTAAACGATAGATTTGAAGTAGAGTAGTTATAGTTGTAGCTCTAGGAAACTTTGGAGCATCTCCCCAACCTCCAAATTTATTATCAAAATTACTTTTAAGTGCTGATACAAATTGTTTGCTTATAGTATTAGAGACTTTAATAGGCTTATTATCAGTTTTACTATTTTCTATGTGGCTCATAATTTGGTTGATAGCTATACCAATCTTTTCCAATTTTTTAGGATTATCTCTCCAAAGTTTTGCAACCTTTAAAAGAATATCCCTAAGTCCTGCTTGATTATATTTTGACTCTCTTGGAATATATGTACCTGCAAAAAATGGTTTACGGTTTGGCGTTAGGATTATTGTCAATGGCCAACCACCAGATTGATGTGTAAGAATACGTTGAACTTGCTGATAGTATCTATCAATTTGTGGGTGTTCTTCTCTATCTACTTTTATAGCTATAAAATATCTATTTAAGATAGAAGCTAACTCTCTATTTTCAAAAGATTCACTCTCCATAACATGGCACCAATGACAAGTACTATAACCAATAGATAAAAATATTGGTTTATTATCTCTCTTTGCCTTTAAAAAAGCCTTTTTCCCCCAAGGATACCAATTTACAGGATTATGAGCGTGTTGCTGAAGATATGGAGACTCTTCATTAATCAATTCATTAACTGGCTCCTTAGCAAAAGCAAATATATAACTAATAGCAATAACTATTAAAATCTTATAGAGCATAGTATGACCTTAGAATTAGTAGAGTATTTTAAAATATAGAAGAGTTGTTTAGTGTTTTAAAAAATAATATTTTCCACCAAGTGGTGGAAATAGAGAACTTACTTAGCTGGTTTAGAGTCATCAGACTTAGCTGGTTTAGTTCCATTATCTTCAGCTGGTTTAGTAGCTTTAGTAGCTTCTGCTGGTTTAGCGGCTTCCGCTTTTTTAGCACCACCAAGCTTACTGATATAATCAGCCAATGCTTTCATATCGTCATCACTAAGAGCAGCAGTTTGCCCCTTCATAACACCACCCATTCCATGTCTGTTGAGTGTTCCAGCTTTATAACCTTGAAGATCTTTTAAAATAACATCTGCTTTTTTACCAGCAATTACGTTAGATTTACCAAGTGCTTTCTTCTCAGCTTTTTGACCATGGCAACCAGCACATTTAGCAAATAGAGCAGCACCATCAGCCGCCATTAATGTAGCACCAGCAAAGATTACAGTCAATGCAATTTTTTTCATAAATACTCCTTATATGTAATTACTTCGTAATTCTAACATAAAAATTATAAAATCTACTATTAACGACTAAGCCACCCTATAATCTGCTCACTACTTAATGCCCCACTAATCCTATCAACTTCTTGAGTATTTTTAAAAAGAATCATAGTTGGAATTGAGCGAATACCATACCTTGTAGCTATTTGAGGATTTGATTCTGTATTAACTTTAAGAAATTGAACCTTTAGTGGTAATTTTGAAGAAGCTTGTGCAAATGCAGGAGCCATCATTCTACAAGGCCCACACCAAGGAGCCCAAAAATCTACAACTATGGGTAAAGTACTATTTTCTAAAATCCAATCAAAAGTCTCACTATTTGCTTCAATAGGTATATTATCCAATAATGAGGCTTTGCAATATCCACAAATAGCCTTTTTATAATGCTCTTTATAAGGAAGTCGATTTAGCTTTAGACAGTGAGGGCATACAACTTGCATACTTGACATATTTTACTCCTTATATATTTTTAAAAATTAGGAGATTATAACAACTCTTTTAAAAAAAACATTATGCTTAGGTTGCATTTACAACTATATTAAGTTATTAATATAAGTAGTATATATAAACTCTAAATAGAGCTTATATACTTTAAAAGAGTTTATTTTTTACCTCTTTAGCAAAATTAGTGAGTACAAGATAATCAGCACACTCATCTGGTCTCTTCTCATCTGATTTTATCAATAAGAAAGGTTTAAGACCAAGTTTCTTGAACTTATCTACTAAAAGGCACTCTGTTCCATCAAGTTTATGTTTAGTAGCATCAATAAGAAGATAATCATACTTTTTCTCTTTTATCTGTTTAATTAAATCAATCTCACTATTTACAGAATCAACATCAAGATTTTGAGATTGTAGAACTTTTTTATATACCTTTTCTAACACTTTAGACTTAACAAATAGTAGAGTTTTTGGACTATTTTCCTCCTCCTCTTCTAATGAATCTAAAGTGAGTTCTTCATCATCAGAGCTATTATCTAGTGGCTCTAAACTTATCTCATCTTTTTCATCTTCTATTGCTTCTAAGTCTAAATCATCTTCAAGTTCCAAAGAGTTATCATTACTACTAGAAGTACTATCTACTCTCTCTAAATTTGAATCTACTACATCTTCTTCTTGAGACTTTTGAGATCTCTTTTGGTCTTTCTCTTCTGAAGGTTTAATAGTATTACTATCCTCCTCCTTAACATCAAGCTCTTTTTTAGGAAGTTCCTCTTTTTTAGTTTGGATTTTAGGCTCTAATGACATTTTTTGAATGTAGTAAACTTCTATAATTTTTCTTAATTCAGCAAGATTAATAGGTTTTGGAAGGTAGTTATCCATTCCTACTTCGAGATAGCGTTCTTTATCACCTGTTAGTGCATTAGCTGTTAGTGCAATAATTGGAATATGTGGAACTTGATTGACCTGCTCATAGTGTAAAATCTCTTTTGTAGCTTCAATACCATTCATAACAGGCATTTGAATATCCATAAATATTAAATCATAGTCATTGTGCTTACGCAATTCAAAAGCCTCTTTACCATTAGAGGCTAATGTAACAGTTACACCAAACTTATTTAAAGTAGTTTGAATTAATTTTTGATTAATTGGATTATCTTCGGCTACCAATATTCTTAATCCATCAAATGTATCTTCATTTTTAGATATAGGTTTAGCAGATTTTGACTCCTCTTCACTTTTTAAGGACGCCTCAAGTGCTCTAACTGTTTTATGGAAATTTAAAGGCTTATATACAATTTTTCGTACTCGTCCACTTACAGCCTCAGCAGCTTTTTTCAAAATACCTGTAGTAATTAGTACAATACGAGTATCTAAATCAAGGAATTTTTCCAACTCTCCGCTTTTATTCGCATAGTTGTGGTCAATAAAGAGAACTTTTGGAAGTTCTGATGCACTCATATTTAAGAGTTCAGGATATCTGATTATTTCAAAATCTGCTTTGAGATACTCTAAATAGGATTTTAAATTCCTCTCAGTTACCATCTCTTGTGCAAGTTTTGGTAATGCTATTGCAGATTTTACACCTTCAAAATTTGGAAGTTCAACTTTTTGGTCTGGTCCTTTTGGAAGAGTAAGAGAAAAGAAGAAGGTTGTTCCCTTACCTATCTCACTCTCAATATCCAAATGTCCACCCATTCTCTCAACTAATTTACTAGAGATTGCTAATCCTAGTCCTGTTCCACCAAATTTACGGCTTGTACCAGCATCAGCTTGTGCAAAGGCTTCAAAGATTTTACCTCTTTGCTCTTGGGAGATACCAATTCCAGTATCTTTTACAGCAAAATAGATAGTAGCATCTTTATCACTCTCCTCTTTTTTCTCAATAAATACCTCTACAGTTCCATTTGCACTTGTAAACTTAATAGCATTACTTACAAGGTTTACAATAACTTGGGATATTTTTGTTGGATCACCAAGAAGAGTTTTTGGAATAGTTGGGTCAACATATACTCCAAACTCTATACTCTTCTCTGCTGCTTTTGCACCATAAGACTCCACAGCATCTTCAAACTTCTCAATTGCCATAAATGAAATCTCTTCAAGTTCAACTTTATCAGCATTAATTTTTGAAAGGTCTAAAATATCATTTACAATATTTAAAAGGTTGTCAGAACTACTCTCAATAACAGATACAAACTCTCTTTGGTCTTGATTTAGCGGAGTATTCTTCAGTAGCTGAGTAAAACCGACAATTCCATTTAATGGTGTACGAATTTCGTGAGACATATTTGCTAAGAATAGGTCTTTTGCCTTATTCGCTTCAACAATAGTCTCTCCCATAAATTTATAGATTGCTGCAAGGTCTCTACTCTCAACAATTCTTTGAAGTTCTCGTTTTTTCTGAGGTTCAAGCTCAAATTGAATATTTTTAAGAGTCTCATCAAGTAGTTTTGATTCTTTACTTGTACTATAGTAGATAACCATTACAATAATGAGTAGTAATAGGAAAAAAGCAGTAGCAACTAAATATTGAATTAGTTGTGTACGTTTACTATCTTTTATCATATTTATATTACTAGATATAGTTGATTGAAGTTCTAAGCTTAATTTTTTAATAATATCTAGTCGGGAAGAACTCTTCTTTATCCACTCATCTAAGCCAATTTGGTATTTACCATCATTAATTCCATATAGTACCTTTTGACGACTTGGATTAATCATTTGATTATATAAATCATAATCAAGAATATTACTAATTTTTTGCTCTATCTCAATATTATTAATTATTCCTAAATCTGGTAGATTATCTAAAGATATACTAGTATCCCAACTCTTAAGGTCTTTAATAGACATCGGCTTATGTGCCTCTAAAAAATAGCTAAGCATACTACGTTCTAAATCTTCATTAGAGAGTAATCTAATAAGTTTTGTATCGTATTTAAGAACTCTTTTAGACTCTATATCTTGGATATTTGATAGTGTTCTAGGGTATAACTCAATTATAGGTTCAAGAATTTTACTTTCAAAAGTATCTATAACTAACTCTCTTACATTTGAAGTATGTGAATCTATACTACTTCTAAATGTATGTAATAATTTAGAAATTTTATTAATTACTACTTTATGCTCCAAATCCCTCTCTAATAATACTTTTAAGGCTCTATCAACATCTTTTCGTGATTTATCAAGACTATGCTGATACTTATTACTAGAGCTTCCCAAACTAAGTACACTATTTAGACGCTCATTAATTAAAGCATCAATTAAACTATGTTCCTTTTTAACTATATCTAACCTACTAATACTCTTCTCTTGAGTTCTATATGCTTGATAGTTTTTAAAAGCAAACCAAGATAGAACTAATACAATTGCAAATGTTGGAATAATAAGTAGAATAAAGAGGAGATTTCGATTTCCTTTTCTCATTATATCTCCTTTCCTTATTTAGTTTTACGATGATAAAGGACAAACTGCTCTGCTAGTCCTTCAATCTCTTTATCTGCTAAGACTATTAAGTTAGAGGTAAATAGCTTTTTCCACCTTTTAACAATACTCTTAGTAACACTCCATACTCTTGATAGATGTTCCCTATTTACTAACATCATTTTAGGATAGTCATATCCTGATAAAATTTTAAGAGCATTATCTATATTTCCAACCGCCTTAAACATCTGATTTTGATTAACATCATCTTTTAAACCAACTCCTAAAGCCATATAGTATTTACTTGTACGTTCAATTAAAAATTTTATCTCTTTACTTTTCATCAACATCTTTTCACTCTCACTAAAATTATAACTATACTCCTTTGCAATAGAAGTAGCTCCCTCTAGTAGAGTCTCACTATAATCTAACATTAAAGAAGCTTTATCCTTTGTTATCTTACCTTTAACAATATCATCAATTTGATTTTTACTATATACAAGGAACTCCAAAATATTTTTAGTCTCTGTACTACTTGTTGATATAGAAATTGTTCTAATACTCTTAACTAGCTCCTCTAACTCATTTATAATCTCTTTATGAATCTCTTTTTTCTTAGGATTGGCATATAGATAGAAGTAATCTTTTGTAATCTCTTGACTAAGAAAGCGTATATTCTCTGTTGCTTCAATAATATTAACATCAGTTCGTGTTCCTGCTACTAAGGGTGAGAATGATCCAAAGATCAATAAACACCCTATCAATAACTTAATCATCACACTCCTCCTCTTCTAAAGCAAATAAAACTCATATTACTGGTAACGCTCAATATATAGTTTAGTAATCTCTTCCATCTCTTTACTAATATCATCAGTAGTTTTATATACAATAAAAGGTAAACCACCCTTTTGAATATCAAGATAAAACTTATATACAATTCCCCACAGATGCTCTACATTTGCCAACTTTTGATTAATAGTTGCTGTATTATCCTTATTTTTCATCAAATACTTTAGATTTTTCTGAAACTCAGAAACAGCTGAATTCATCTGATCAATTGTATTTTTATCTTGAATACCTGCTTGATAAGCTATATAGTATTTAGCAATACGCTGTGAAAGCATTTTCTCTTTTCCTGATATTGCTACTACTTTAGACTCTTTGATATTAGCTAATTTTTTTAAGCTATCAACTATATATTGACTACCCTCTAACATAGATTCACTTAAATCCAAAGCTAACTGAGCATTATCTATGCTAAATGGCTTTTTAGTAAGTCCTTGAAGTTCTGTAAAACTCATTTTTACAAAAGATAGAAGATTGTTAATCTCTTGGTCATTAATCATAGTACTAATCTTATTTAAATTAGTACCAAACTCTTTTAGTGCAGATTTTAGCTCTTTCCTAGCCTTATTTGCTGCAATCTTTTTACCCATATAGATGTAGTCCTTAGCAATCCTTTGAGATAGCATTCTTTGTTCACCTGCTATATTTATCAAGTTAATTGCATCTTTTTTAACCAACTTATTAGCTGAGTTACCTGCCATTGATATGGAACTAGTTAGCATCAAAATTCCAAATAGCATCGTGATGCGTAATAGTAGCTGTTTCATCTTCATTACTCCTTTTTATCTTTGATTGTATTTTAACGTACTTTTTGTTTAGTATATAACTCCGTTACTAAATTCATACTCTTTAGTATCTCATTAGATTTTTTATAAATCAAAGAAGGTACAAACATAGAATTTGAGCTATTTAATATATTAAAAAACATCATCTCCTTTTTTAACTTTAACAAAATTTTCTTGATTTCAGGAGTATTTATATCAGATTCCATCAAAATATCTAAAGAATCACTATATAGCTTAACTGCTCTTTTTAGCTTATACTTAAATTCAGGATCATTAATACCCCACACTTTAATCATATAAAGTCCTGCAATTCTTTGACTTAACATTCTCTGACGACCTGAAATATTTATAATCTCTCCAGACTCTTTACCCGTTTGCTTAGAAAAAAACTTAGTAGTCTTATCTGCTACTTTTAGTAACTTATCAAGCTTTCCTTCAAGCTCTATCACTTTATCTTTAGTAGGAGTCTCATTTAGATACTTTTTAACCTCTTTCCAAAGATTACGTTCCTCCTCAAGGCTCTTTTTAGTATCAGCATCAGTAGCAAATTTACTTAAAGCATCTAAATGCTCTTGAAAGGTTTTTATTACACTCTTTAAATCCTCTTTTGGATTACCAAATGTATTATTCATACCTATCATCGCATAATCTTTTAACATTCGTTGAGTTAGCATTCTTTGACGACCTGCTTCATTTACAGCTTGAGCAAGATTTTTAATCTCAAAAGCATAAGAAAAGCCTAGTAAAATAGAAAATACTAGTATAATTTGTTTAATAACTCTCATATTCACACACCTCCATATTCTAATAATAATATATGTTCCCCATAGGACACCGCAATCAAACACTCCTTTTATCTTATATTCTAAATCTTCAAAATATCAAAAACTTCACATATATATTCCCCCCTTTTTTTGTTTATTTAATATTATATATTAATTTTATCAAAAAATAAAATTTATCTTATAATCTACTTTTAAAATACTCTTTGTATATAATTGTATAATCAAAAATTTTAAAAAGGTCTTCTAATGTTTTCAAGACGTATTGAGGCACTTTCGCCTTCTATGACTATTGCTGTATCTACACTAGCTAGAGAGTTAAAAGCTCAAGGTAGAGATATTTTAAGCTTCTCTGCGGGAGAGCCTGATTTTGATACTCCTGAGAGAATCAAAGAGGTTGCAATTAATGCTATTGCAGAGGGATATACAAAATATACCTCTGTATCTGGTATCCCAGAACTACTTGATGCAATTTGTGAAAAGTTTAATCGAGAAAACTCTTTAGAGTATAAAAGGGAGCATATACTTGTAAGTAATGGAGCTAAACAGTCTCTTTTTAATATTACTCAAGCACTTATTGATGAAGGAGATGAAGTAATTATCCCTGCTCCATATTGGGTTACATATCCTGAATTAGTTAAATATGCAGGTGGTAAGGCAATTATTGTAGATACAGATGAGAGAAATGGATTTAAAATCTTACCTGCTCAACTAAAAGCTGCTATAACTCCTAAAACAAAAATATTAATCCTAACATCTCCATCTAATCCAACTGGCTCTGTATATAGTGAAAAAGAGCTTAGAGCTTTGGGGGAAGTTTTAGAGGGAACTGATATAAAAGTGGTAAGTGATGAGATGTATGAGAAGCTTATCTTTGAAGATACCAAATTTGTAGCTACTGCTTCAGTTAGTAAGGATTTATATAATAGAACTATTACTGTAAATGGTTTAAGTAAATCTGTAGCAATGACTGGTTGGAGAATGGGATATTTAGCTACTCCTGATGTAGAGCTTGTTAAAAAGATGACCTCTCTTCAATCTCAAAGTACCTCAAATATCAATACTCCTACACAATATGCCTCTATCCCTGCACTTTTAGGTGAAGTTGATGATGATATTGAGACAATGAGAAGAGCCTTTGAGTCAAGAATGAATGAGGCTGTAAAACTATTTAATGATATTGATGGACTTAGTGTAATTAGACCACAAGGTGCCTTTTATCTATTTGTAAATATTAAAGATATTAGTAACAATTCTATGCACTTTTGCCAAGAGCTACTCAAAGAGTATGGTGTAGCTGTTGTTCCAGGAATTGGTTTTGGTATGGAGGGGTATTTTAGATTCTCTTATGCCTCTAATATGACTACTATCCGTGAAGGGATACGTAGAATAGAGAAGTTTGTTCAAGAGTTTAAAGCTTAAGAGAACCATCTTTGAGCGGTACTAGAGAAGTAGTAACTTCCTAGACCAATTACTATGCCCCAGACAATAGAGGCTAAAAGATTTAAAACAGTAAACTTTTTAAAATCGTATCGAGATAGTCCCATAACAATAGGGACAAGAGTCTTAACTCCATATATATATTTTTGTAGAAATACTACCCAATCACCATACTTTTTCATAAGTAAATTTGTATAGGCAATTTTCCTACGATGTTTTCTAAGATATTTAAGTACATCTTTTTTATTAATTTGTGTCATAAAAAATAGGAAATTATCTCCAAGAAAATTGCTTGTTGTTGCTACAAAAATTGAGATAGTAATATCCATTTTTCCTAGAGAGGATAAAACTCCCGCACCAATAAGCCCCAACATTCCACCACCAAAAGAGTAAAAAGCAAGGATAAGATAGCCATAGAGACTCAAATTATGGATAAGTTCATTCACTATAAAACCTTAAGTAATAATTATAAAGCTAGGAGTATAACATTTTCAAGATATAATAGAGCAAAAAATATAGGAGCTAAAAGTGTCTAATAAAACTCTTATTATTGGTGCTGGTGGTGTTGGAAATGTTGTAGCCTTTAAGTGTGCTATGAATAGAGATACATTTGGAGAGATTACTCTAGCTAGTAGAACAGAGTCTAAATGTGATTTGATTGCTAAAAATATAGATGAAAAAGTAGGGGTAAAAATTAATACTGCTATGGTTGATGCTGATATTATAGATGAGGTTGTTGAGTTAATTAAAAAGACAAAAGCTAATATTGTTATAAATGTTGCACTTCCATATCAAGATTTAACTATTATGGAGGCTTGTATAGCTACAGGAGTAGATTATCTTGATACTGCAAACTATGAGCATCCAGATACTGCAAAATTTGAGTATAAAGAGCAATGGGCAAAAGATGAAGAGTTTAAAAAAGCAGGGATTATGGGGCTTCTTGGAAGTGGTTTTGATCCAGGTGTTACAAATGTATTTATTGCC
The DNA here is from genome assembly GCA_015491955.1 of Nitratifractor sp. Lineage (GTDB taxonomy): Bacteria > Campylobacterota > Campylobacteria > Campylobacterales > Sulfurovaceae > Nitratifractor. The sequence goes on from WGFZ01000067.1 coordinate 12,176, forward strand.
TATGCCCAAAAACACTACTTTGACACTATAAAAACTATAGATATTTTAGACTGTAATGCAGGAGACCACGGATACCCTTTTGCTACTAACTTCAATCCTGAGATAAATATTCGTGAAGTAAACTCCAAAGGACGCTATTGGGAAAAGGGGGAATGGATAGAGACTAAGCCAATGGAGTTTAAGATGCTATGGGATTATCCTGAAGTAGGAGAAAAAGATAGTTACCTACTCTATCACGAAGAGGAGGAGTCAATAGTAAAAAATATTAAAGGGCTTGAGAGGATTAGGTTTTGGATGACCTTTGGGCAGAGTTATCTTACACATTTAAAGGTACTTGAAAATGTAGGTCTTACTAGGATTGACCTAGTAGAGGTAGATGGGTGCGAAATAGTCCCTTTACATCTTCTAAAAGCTCTTCTTCCAGACCCTGCGACACTTGGTGAGAGGACAGAGGGTAAAACTAATATTGGAATAGTAGTACACGGATTAAAAGATAATAAAGAAAAAACTATATACATTTATCAAGTAAAAGATCATCAAGATTGCTATAAAGAGGTTTTAAGTCAAGGAGTAAGCTATACCACAGGAGTTCCTGCAATGATTGGAGCTAAATTGATACTAGAAAATCATTGGAGAGATTTAGGAGTACATAATATGGAAGAGTTTGACCCAGACCCATTTATGCAAGAGTTAAATACTCAAGGACTCCCTTGGAGTGTTATGGAACTTGATAATCCTATGGCTCTAAAGAGAGATTAATTCCTATATGAGAAGCTCTTCAAATCTAAATAAGATAGTTGATTTAAGTAGTGCTAAACTCTCTTTTATATACAACACAATAAAAAGAGAGCTTTTTAGTGCTAATGTAGTTAGCTTTTTAATTATTGATCCAGATATCTGTGATGGGAAATATACAGGTGAAGAGCTTGTTATAGATGAGAAAAGATATATTTGTAGATCTTGGCGTGTATGGAGTGATTTGGCAAAAAAACTAAAATGCCGTTTGATGACTCCAAAAGTATATGATAAAACTCATCTTATTTTAACTCTAAAGAAGCTAGAAAAAAACCAAAGCTTTCATAGTGATAGTAAGTTAAAATATAACACACAAAGTAGATTTGCAAAGATTAAAAAGAGTGAAGAGCCATACTTTTATATCCCATATATTGAAGCCTTAAAGAGATTGAAGGTTGATAAAAAGAGTACTATTCTTGATTTAGGAATAAATCGTGCAGATGAACTAGAAGCGATCTTTGAATCTGGCTTTAAAGGTAATATTCTTGGAATAGATTTATGTGAAGATGCACTAAATGAAGCTAAAATGCGTTTTAAGGACTCTTTAGAGACTCTCGTAATTGATTTAAATGATATGAATAGAGTTGCTCCACAAAGATTTGACCTAATTGTCTCTATTGCTACACTACAAAGCCCATCTATCAATCTCAAACCTCTTATTATGCACCTTGTGCAAGAGCGTTTAAATCCACAAGGCTCTATTTTACTTGCTTGGCCAAATTCTAGATGGATAGATGGAGAGCTTATATATGGGGCTAAGCCTAAAAATTATCCATTTAGTGAACTCTCACTTGTAATTAAAGATCTTTTTTGGATTAAGAAATATCTCCAACAGCACCGTTTTCGTGTAGTTATAACAGGCAAAGAGTATCTATTTTTAGAGGCAACAAAGATTATAAAAAAAGCTTAATGATTTGTTAGCAATATTTTTGCTATAGTCTAGCTTTAAAATATAAAAGGAGTTATTAATGGCAATTGATGCTAAAAAGATGTTTAAAATCTGTCGTCCTTTCCGAATTATTTTAGGATTAGCTCTTATTGGTATAGGAGTATATACAGGAAATAAGTGGTTTTATTTAGGAGTTATTCCTTTTATTGCTGGATTGGTTGGTTTTTGTCCTGCTTGTGCGATTACAGGACAATGTACTATTACAGGCAAGGATAAAGAGGAGTGAGAACTCTCAAAATTTTTCTTGCTTGGTTAGTAGGTGGCTTACTTTTAATTCAACTTATACAAATAAAAGTTCCAACTCCACCAAAAGCAACTCCAAAAGATGAGATTCAAGCTCCTAAAGAGATTATGGGTATGTTAAAAGCCTCTTGTTATGATTGCCACTCAAACCATACAAATTGGCCTTGGTATAGTCATATCGCTCCAATCTCTTGGGAAGTTCGCTCTCACGTTGCTGAGGGTAGAGCTTGGTTAAACTTCTCTATTTGGAACCAGTATGATGAGAAGAAAAAGCAAGAGCTTTACAAAGGGATTGCTAAATCTATAGATTGGAAAATGCCTCCAGTTGATTATATGTGGATACATAAAAATGCTAGATTAAGTCCTAAAGAGCGTAAAGCGATAAAAGATTGGGCAAATTCACATATAAAAGATACAAATAACTACTAATCGCCTCTCCCTTTTTGGGAGTAATATCTTTTTACTTTACAATTCTGACAAATTTTATCAACTTTAATTTTTTTTATGATATACTACTTGATATAAATCAAGAAAAGGAGCTTAAATGCCTAAAATTAACCGTTATGTAGATATTTCTACTATTGATCGTGAAGCTAAAAAAGATTATATTGATAGACACTCTCCATTTGTTCATTGTGAAGGTGATGCTAAAAAGGGTGAACCTTTTAAAGTAAAAGTAAAAATGGGTAATGAGTATTGCCACCCTGATGATTTTGACCACTATATCGCTTATGTTCAACTTTGGGACGGTGAAACACTTCTTGCTCAAACTAATTGGCAACCAGGGGCTATGGGAAATGCTTGTGCTCACGCTGAAGTAGATTTTTATGTAGTTCCTACTAAGAGTAAAATGAAATTAACAGCTATGAGTTACTGTACTAAGCACGGCTTATGGGAGAGTGATACTGTAGAAGTAGCTGTAGCTGAGTAGTAAAAAGCCCTTCTTGGGGCAGATTTAGCCTTTTTACTTCTTTAAAATCTTTATGCTATATTGTTCTTATGAAAAAACTACACAATGCTCTGTTATTAAAACAAATCACTATACTTAAACAAATAGGTTATAGATATACCGATATTAAACTCTCAGACTTAGAATCTGAACCAATTCAACTTCCAAATGATATTGATAGCTTAAAAGAGATAGTAAATAGGTGTCATCTTTGCCAACTAAGTAAAACTCGCCAAAATATAGTTTTTGGTGAAGGGGATACTCAAGCTAAACTTATGTTTATTGGTGAAGCTCCTGGAGAGATGGAAGATAGAATGGGAAGAGTATTTATAGGTAGAGCTGGAGAGCTTCTTACAAAGATGATTGAAAATGTTTTAGAGTTAAAAAGAGAAGATGTATATATAGCAAATATTCTTAAATGTCGCCCTCCAAACAATAGAGTTCCTACTCCAACTGAAGCTATAAGTTGTCGCCCCTACATACTAAAGCAAATTAGCCTTATTCAACCTAAAATTATAGTAACCCTCGGAGCTACTGCCTACAACTATTTAAATAATGATAAAACTCCAATTAGTAAAATAAGAGGACATATCATTAAGCACCCAGAGTATATAATATTACCCACATTCCACCCAAGCTACCTACTAAGAAATCCATCTGCTAAGAGAGTAGTATTTGAAGATTTGTTAAAAGTAAAAGAGCTTTTAGACTAAAAGAGTATGTTGTAACTCTATAAGGATTTTTAAAATGGCTAGAGATATATTTATTGTATATTTTTTGATACTATTAACCCTACCTATATTATCAGAAGATAATATTACAACTAATAGTGATAGTAATATTAGTAAAATAGTTGAAAAAGTAGCTCCAAAGAGTGATAATAATAGTACGAAAAATAGTCTATCTTGTGATATATCTCCTATAAATACCCTTATACAAAAGAGTAAAATCCCATCAGCTTATAGACTCTCAAAGAGAATATATCAAAGATGTCCCGATTTAGAGCATCGACGTCTCTATGTAAAACTTGCCTTTTGGACTAAACATATCAATTTTGCTTTTTCTAATATTGATGCCTATAAGCCTAATGAGAAGATTTATAATCAAATCTATGGAGCTAAGATTATTAAAGAGTTGAAAGAGGGTAAAAATCCTAAAATTCCAAAATTCTTAGAAAAAGATTATGATATTTTAGCACTAAGAATTAATAGAGAGATTCGACTAAAGCACTTTTATAAAGCTCATAGACTAAGCCAAAGACTATATGCACTCTATCATACAAAAGAGGCTCTTGAAGATGAGGCTAATATCCTTTTTTGGATGAAGCATTACCATCAAAGTTTAAAACTTTTTAAAAGACTTGGAGATAAGGATAAAGTAAAACAAATCCGTCAAATAATTTTACAAGAGCGTGTATCTAAAGCTCATGATGAGATTACAAAAGCTTGGAAAGTATCTGAAAAGAGACAGGCTAGATTGATATTTGAACACCTTGACAAAAGAGCAAAAGAGCTTTATAAAAAGGAGTATCCACAAAGTGCTTGTGATGTAAGTAGTACTAGAATGATAGGCATTGGATTTGAGCATAGAGTACACAGCGATCACGCATATAGAGACCATAGCAACTATTTAGAGTTTAATCTACCTATTAAACGCTATACTGTCTATGGAAAGGTACAAGAGACTAGTCGATACAATCAAAAAGATTCTCAACTCTATCTTGAAATTTATCCACCAGCCTTTGGTGATGGATATTGGGGATATTTAGATTTATCTATTACTCCAAATGCACATTTTTATAGCGACTACTCTATAGGTAGTACTATATATAGAGATGTTGGAAATGAAGAGTTCGGTTTTGGATATGAGTTTAGCCACTATCTTAAAGAAAATAGCCATCTTGTTCATATAGAAGATACTCACAATTTTACAGATAATCTTGCTCTTCACGGTGTTGTTTACTATGAATTTATCTCTAAATCTTATGCCTTTGGATTAGATTTAGACTATAAGAGGGCTTGTCATAAGGAGATTAAACTTAGCTATCTATACTCTAACTCAAGAGAAAAACAAGACAATAGTGATATTTTACAAGAGAAAGCTCACCATTTTCAACTAGATTTTGAATACCCTATTACAAAAAACAATATTACTCTTGGAGGTAATATATTTTTAGATAATGCAATAGGCAAGAATCAAAATAATAAAAGAGGAATAAATATATTTCTAAGAAAATATTGGTGATATATGACTCCTAATACAGATACTATAATTGAATACACAAAGTTAGCTATTTTATTCTTCTTTTCAGTATCTATATTAGGTATCTTTCTTCTTTTTATTATAAAAAGTACGATTCATAGATACTTTTATGTATTAAATCATCAAAAGGATATTTGGAGTAAAAGATTAAAAGCTTTAGATAGTAAAAAGATATTATCTATTGAACCACCTCCAAAAACTCTTAAAGATATTAAGGGCTTTGCAATGGCAATAGCTCAAAAAGAGATAGTTACTCCTTTGGAGTATCGAAGAGCTTGTCTTTTAATTCGCCAATATAGTATTGATAGTAAACTAGTTCAAGCATATCAATCTACATATTTTAAATACCGCAAAGCATTTTTACTATCCCTACTTGCTGACTTACCTTGTAATCGTGAGCAAGAGTTTTGTAAAGATATTATATTTGGTAAAAATAGTGAAGATTTTTACCATTTTGCTATATATGCTCTTAGTAAAAGTGTAATAGATATAAATGAAGCTCAAGAGTTTTTAGAGATTCTATCTCAAACAGCATCAGAGAATCATCTAGGTACACACTACTCTCAACTACTTATATTTACAATATTAAAACACTTATCAATACAAAAGAGATATTCTCTAGTTGAAAAACTTTTAAAGAGTGATATTGATATTCTAATTATTAAATATATAGTAGAGGCTCTTGGACGCTTTCAAAATAGAGAGCTTAAGGATATATTGTTGATGATATATAACCATCACTGTAAAAATCCTGAGATTGTCTCAAGAACTATCCGCTCATTCTTCCTTTGTAAGATACAATCTTGTAATTTTATTAAAGATGTTATAGTCCGTCAAGAGATACCTATAAAGATAGTATGTGCTAAATTTGGACTTGATATATGTAGTAGTGAAGATATATTTATAAAATTAATCTACTACTTTTTCGATAAGAACTATTATGTTAGACGTAATATATTTCAAGCTTGTCTGCGTCATAGAGTAGAACAAGATAAAATCATATATATAGTCAATACCAATTTCCCAGAAAAATCTTCGGATAAATTCTTCCAAGATATGATGAGTATATATGATATTCAAAGGATAACTTTTAAATGATTAGTCATCACTTTATTTTAATTCTTCTTTTATCTCAAATTATCTATTTAATAAATCTCGTAGCAACAAACCTTACATCTATGCTATTTATATTCTATACTCTACCAGAGATTATAGTACACTACTTTACAGAAAAGAGTGGACTTTTTAAGAGTTATATACGTAGTCAAACACATATACCTGTCTCAGTTTTGGTTCCAGCATACAATGAGGAGATTACAGTTGTAAATTCAGTTGCAAGCCTTTTAAATATTGACTTTAGTGAGTATGAAGTTATTGTAATAAATGATGGTTCAAAAGATTCGACACTAGAAAGACTAATAGAAGCCTTTAGATTATATCCCATACCAACTATTCCCTATCTCCCACTATCTCATGCTCCTATTCGTCAAGTATATCGCTCTAGTATATATAACAATTTAACTGTCGTAGATAAAGAAAATGGAGGTAAGGCAGACGCTTTAAATGTGGGAATCAATCTTAGCCATTATCCAATATTTTGTAGTCTTGATGCTGATACTATTTTAGAGAGAGATGCTCTATTAAAGACTACTCTACTCTTTGCTCAAGACAAAAGTATTATCTCTGCAGGAGGGTATATTGGAATCTCTAATGGCTCATCTTTTGATAAAAATCACAATGTAAAACTTGGATTACCATCAACTTTTAATGAGAGAATGCAAATTGTTGAATATAGTCGAGGTTTCCTAGCAGGAAGAACCTTTTGGTCTGCAATTAATGGTCTATTGATTGTATCTGGTGCCTTTGGACTATTTCGCAAAGATTTAGTAATGAAGATTGGGGGATATAGACACACAACAGGGGAGGATTTTGATTTAGTAATTAGAATGCGACGCTACTGTTATGATAATAAGATTCCTCATAAAGTCTCTTTTATATCCGATATTATGTGCTGGACTCAAGCTCCTAGTGATTTTCAATCTCTTCTAAAACAAAGAAGTCGTTGGCAAAAAGGGCTTGTGGAGTGTCTATTTTACAATAAAAAGATGATATTTAACCCTAGATATGGAATTATAGGACTCTTTACACTACCATACTATCTTTTTATTGAGGCTTTAAATCCTCTTATTACCTTTTTAGGCTCTATTACTGTATTTTTACTATATCTTGCAGGGTATATAAATCAAGATACTATTATTCTCTTTTTTATGCTTGAGTTTGTTTGGGGAATGGCTCTTAATATATTCTCATTTTGGCTAAAGATATTTATTCAACACAGTTATCCATTTAATATTATTTTAAAATTTATACTAGATAGTATGATTGAGCCTTTTTACTATAAACCTATGATTAAGATGGAGCAACTCATTGCTACTTTTACATTTTTAAATAGTGATTGGGGAGAGATTAAACGGCAAAAGATAGGGGAAAATGATGATTGATAAACTGTTATCAAAGATTTTTCGCTTTTTACTATTTATATCATTTATGTCATATTTTATAGTAGCTATTTTAGTAAATATGGCACGTATTGAACTACATACTCACCCTCTACGTCTTCTAAATCTTGAAAAGGTAGAGTGTAATAGGGATAATACTATATGTATAGGAAGCTATCCCGATAAAAAATTACTTCAAACATATCACCCAAAAACTGTTATATCAATCTTAAATCCAAAAATTCCATTTTTTAGAGAATTGACATCAAGAGAAAAAGAGTACTGTAAAGAGTTAGGAATAGATTTTATCTCTATCCCTATATCATTTTTTACAAACCAAACAGATACATATTATGATTTAAAAGACTTACTTAATACCAAAGGTATAAAAAAGCCTATATATCTACATGGCTATCTACTTGATCACAGACTTAAAACTATTGAGCATAGAGTAATCATGAAGAGCAAAACCATCAAATGAGCTAAAGGGAGGTTTTAGAGATAATAGTTTTTCAAGAGCTTTTGGGTGTTTTGAGACACTAATAGTAGAACCATTTATAGTAAAACTATTTAGTAGTTTAAGTGTTTGACATCTTTTATAAAAATTTTGCTCAACTATACAAGGGGTCTCATTATATATACCATATATAGTATGCTTTTGTGTTGGTATTGGACGAAGCTCAATTCCCATAGCTACAGGTCTATTTAGTATTTCACCCCATCTCAACGTATCTAATGATATTTTCAAAAACTCTCTAGGATTAGAGCGATAACTCATTAAAACAACCTCATCAACACTCTCTAAAAGTTGTGGAAGCAGTAGCTTATCTTTCAACTTAATTCCATCAAGCCAAAATGGTATAACCATACAAAAGCGTAATCCTTTTGAACTTGTCCATCTATGAATTATCTTTACCATATTTAGATAACGTCCCCATACCTTTTGAGGATTAACTAAAAAATCTTTTAGCAAATATGGTTCTACATCAAGCTGAATACCCTTTATAGTATCTAATTTTAATTTTGAGAAACTATCAATTAAAGCTTGAGGATTATTAATATCTGAGGGTGAACCATTTAGAGCATATACTTCAGGAGGATTTTTCATCTTTGATAATCTCTTTAATGCAACTGAAAAATCTTTTCCAACTTGGAGATAAATACGATTAATTTTAGCACTATCTATAAGATTAGAGTCTAACTCTCTTGCATTCCATACCCAAACAGAACGCTTATATCTCTTTTCTTCCAATTTAAGAGAGGGAGAACTCTTTTTAAAGATAATATCTAATCTACTAGGCTTTTCCTCTGTCAAGACAACTACATATTTAAGCTCTTGTAGGTCTATACCCTTCATATTTGGATTTAGCTTAATCTTATAACTATTATGAGCTATAATCCTATTACTCTCTTTTGAGGCTAATTTGCTATCAGCAAGAGCTATATTAAAGTGTTTAACATCGGTATCTATATCCAATTCATTATAAGCAGTAGCATCAAATTTTTGATGGTTTTTAGATAAATCAATTAGATAAAAAGAGCCATATTTACCTTTAAAATGTTTAGCTTTACTAAAAATCATTTTGGGAAAATCACCTCTATAGAATCTATCTTCTTGAACTGGAACAATCCATTTACTATTAGCAGTAGATACCACCTCTATCTTATCTCCGTTATGGGATATAAAAGGTACTTTTAGTAGTTCACTACCCTCTAATAGGAAGAAAAAAGAGGATATAAATATCAAGAAGATGGTACGGGAAATATCCATCTATTAATTCCTTTCTTTAGTTTTAGAACGATTCTACCATTTTTAATATAATACCCTTTGCCTTTTTTATCTAACCAATGCCAACCAAAAGGCTCAAGAGCCAATTCAAAACTCTTAGGACTCCAAAGAGTAATCTCTACATCTTTAGATGTAATTTTATAGTGAAAGACTACTCTATCTCTATAATCCCAAAATCTACCATAGGCTCCCATATTAAACACTCCAACATCTTTTGGAAGTCCCTCTAAAAACTTTTTCAAAAAATCTAAATCAAAGTTTTTCAACTTCCACCATGTAAGGTCTGGATGTATAAGGACTGGAAACATTCCACCATTTTCAGCAATTTTATTAACTAGTCTAAGAGCTTGACCTGTACGAAAAACAAGTGGTGGAAATTTTTCATCTTCATAAACAAGTGGAAATTCCCAAATTTTACTAGGTCTTCTAAGTTTATAGTAGTCATACATATATCTATATGGGAAATAGCTTAAAATATCCTCTGCACTCAAACAAGATGAGTATCTATAACCAAAACGCTCCATAACTTCAGGAAGAGCCTTATTATAAAGAAGTTCACCACTTCTAAAGGTAACTAGTTTTTTGATTCCAGCTCCAAGTAGAAGCTCTTTTGATACTTTCAATTCTCCACAAACTGTAGGATTTCCACTATCTTGAGTATAACTTATAGAAAATGGTCTATATATTGGATATGACTCTTTACAAGTTCCTTTTGGAAACTTATCAAAATTTGCACTATGTTCAACAGTATGAGAGCCCATCTCAAATCCAAGTTTTTGAGCCTCTAAGAGGTTTCCTAAATATTTAGAGTAGAAAAATGGAACATCTTTATCGTCTTTTAGATACTTTGTCCATATATTATAAGTTGCTGATACACCCTCTTTACGCTCTAGCTCATAAAACTTTTTCATATTAACAATTGAATCAATAAAATCTACATCATGAGTTATCATTACTGTAGCTTTGTAGTATTTAGGAGCTGTAGAGAGTGTAAATCCACGCTTTAAAATCTTTTGATAGAGTCCTTTTAAAAATAGAGGTACAAAATCACTAAATGGCTCAAAGTGATTGATATATACCCTATTTGCATCAAAATCTCTTCCTACAAGATTACGAAAACGCAATGAGTATAGATGAAGTCCCAATAAAATCACTCTACCCTTCCCTACTTTATGGGAGCTAATAGCAACTGAGTTATCTTCATAAAAGGCTAAAGGTTTACTATCTTTTTTTAATACTAGTGTGTTACTCCATATTTTTCCAGGAGATGAAGCCATACGGTACTTCTTCTCTTCTGGACGATTAAAATATTTAAAATATGGACTCTTAGCAAGAATTAACTCTGTGTGTTTTCTTGTAGGTATAACTTTTTTAAGACCAAAAAAGTTTAGAAAATTAAAATCAAAATCCTCATCATCTTCATCTAAATATCCTAAGAATCCACTATCTGATACAATCACTCCACCATTTTTTAGATAAGTTTCAAGAAAATTTAACTCCTTTTCACTAAACTCTGGTAAATCATCAGGATCAACACTTAAAAGTAAAATTTTAGTACCATTTGCATCAGTTAGTTTTTTACATCTATAGTTTGCTATCCCCATTGTTTGAAGAATCTCACCTGTTTGGAAAGGGTGTTTATCTGAAAAGTAGGCAACAATAGAAGAATCTGGAGTGAAAGCTCTAACTTTTCGCTCCGCTAGATAGCTTACTGGCTTTGCCTCTTTTGTCTTTAGTCCAAAGGCAAAATCTGGAGCTGTACTCCATAATCCTTTTATAAGTGCATAAAGGAGCCAAAATATTAAAATTAACTGTAATATTCTAAAAAACTGTTTTAAATTAGCTTTTGATTTCATTGTTATAACCTCTCTTTTCGTACCCATTTCCAAAAGAGTCTATCGGGATTTATCCTTGAATCAATAGGCTCTCCTTTTAGAATATATTGGCTCAACTTATGGGCTATAAATGGAGCAAAGACAAATCCACGTCCACCCAAACCATTTAAGATATATAGATTTTTATAGTGTTTAAGAGGTACTTTAGCCCCTTTTGTAATAGCTGGATACTCACTTAACATTGTAGATACATCAACTATAGAGCCTACAATAGGAAAATGGTCTCGACTTGTTGAACGCATACCACAAAAGGTCTCAATAAGCTCAAAATCATCTCTTTTAGTAAGCTCTTTAGCTTTGGCTTCTAAATTAGCAAGAGGACGACCATCACAAGATAGACAAGGAGTCGGTGATTTTATATGAGTTGCACCTATTTTAATAGTTCCATTACGATTTGAGGATATAGAAAAATCTTTATGAATACTAATAGGTAGTTCTAAAGAGCTTTTATAATCCCCTCGACTACCCCAAAGTCCCTTTATTCCCATATAACGTATATCTAAAAGATTACTCTCGTATCCTGTTGCTAATACTACATCTTTAGCCTCTATAGATTCTCTATCTCCAATAATACTCCATACTCCATCTTTAAACTCTAAAGACTCTACATTCATTTGATGAATATCTATACTATCTACTAGCTCTTTACACAAATCTTGTGCATCTATATCACCAGCCTCTGGGAAAAAAAAGCCTAAAGATACATTATCAATTCCAATCTCTTTAATCTTAGACTTTTGCCATATTTCACAAGGAGTATAGTTATATTTCTCATAAATTTTAAAACGTTTTTCATCTTCACTATTTTTGGGAATCCTCAAGACCCCATCGGTATGAAAAAATTTAGGAAATCTATCTCTATAAAATTTTTGAGAAAAGAAGAAGGCTTCATTTGTAAACTCTTGAAGAGAACTATCTTTGCCAATCTTAGGAGAGATAAATGCTCCAGCACAACCACTCCCACCAGTAGCTGGGATAGAACTCCTATCAATAAGAACTACTTTAGCACCTGCTTCTTTTAAGAAGTAGGCACTCATCAATCCAGCAACTCCAGCTCCAATAACACAAATCACATTCAAACCTTCCAATGTAGCTAGAGAGTAGATAAATTTTAGAGAATATATCTTGTAGTATCCTCATTTTCTACCAATGCTTCTAATTTACTCTCAATATGAGATACATCTATGGATACTTTTTGCCCTTTATACTCATCTGCCTCAAAACTCAAATCCTCTAAAATCTTCTCCATAACAGTATGAAGTCTTCTAGCTCCAATATCTTCAGTTTTTTCATTAGCAAGTGCTGAGTATTTTGCAATTGCATGTAGAGCCTCTTCTTCAAACTCCAACTCAACACCTTCAACTCTGATTAGGGCTTGATACTGCTTTATGAGTGAATTTTTTGGCTCAGTTAAGATACGATATAGAGAGTCCTCATCAAGAGAACTTAACTCTACTCTTAGAGGAAAACGTCCCTGAAGCTCAGGAATTAAATCGCTTGGTTTACTTATATGAAAAGCTCCAGCTGAGATAAATAGAATATGGTCTGTACGAACTTGACCTATTTTTGTACTAACTGTTGAACCCTCAACTATTGGTAAAAGATCCCTTTGCACACCCTCTTTACTAGGGTCTTGCCTACTTGAAGCATTTGATGCAACCGCAATCTTATCAATCTCATCAATAAAGACTATTCCACCTTGCTCTACTTTTTCAATTGCTAACTCTTTGAGTTTCTCCTCATCAAGAAGCTCTTGACTCGCCTCAGTAGCTAAAATTTTACGTGCCTCTTTTATACTTAACTCTTTTTTCTTTCCCTTCTTACCAATTCCACCAAGGACTTTGGCAATAGACTCTTGAACATTAGCCATCTCAGGTGGTACATTTCCTCCAACTATCTCAACACTTGGAGGGGGAAGTTCCACTTCAATCTTTAGATGGTCTAACTCTCCACGCTCTAACTTCTCTTGCATTCTAGCAAAAGAGGCATCATACTCTTTACGTTTTTGTTCACTAGCTCCTTGAGGAAGAGGAGGTAGGAGTTTTTCTATAATTTTATTTTCAATATAGGCTTCAATCTTCTCTTGATTTTTCTCATTCTCCTCATCTCTCACTAACTGAAGTGCAATCAATGTTAAATCTCTAATAATTGACTCTACATCACGCCCAACAAAGCCAACTTCAGTAAATTTACTAGCTTCAACTTTGACAAAGGGTAGCTTCATCATTCTTGCTAAACGTCTTGATATTTCAGTCTTACCAACACCAGTACTCCCAATCATCAAAATATTTTTTGGAGTTACTTCACGTCTCATCTCTTCATCAAGACGCATTCTACGCCATCTATTACGCAAGGCAATAGCAATAGTCTTTTTAGCCTTATCTTGTCCAATTACATAACGGTCAAGATATTCAACAATCTCTTTAGGTGTGAGTGTCTGTTCTATCACGGTTTAAGCTCCAGAAGTTTAATATTAGTATTTGTATAGATACATAGCTCTCCAGCAATTTGGAGACTCTCTTTTACCAATGTTGCTGGGTCGAGATTACTATGACGAGCTAATGCTCTTGCACTTGAAAGGGCAAAATTCCCTCCACTTCCAATTGCAGCAATTTTCCCATCTTCTGGTTCTACAACATCACCAGTTCCAGATAAAATAAATATATGTGATTTATTGAGTACCAACATCATAGCTTCAAGTTGTCTAAGGTGTTTATCTTGTCTCCACTGTTTAGAAAACTCTATAACTGATTTAAGTAGGTCTCCCTTCTTCTCATTTAATATACCCTCAAACATATCAAAAAGTGTAAAGGCATCAGCAGTACTCCCTGCAAATCCTCCTAAGATTTCTCCATTGTGAAGAGTACGAATCTTTGTGGCATTTCCCTTTAATATAGTATTACCAAAAGTAACTTGTCCATCACCACCAATAACGGCGTGATTATCACCTTTATAGGCTAAAATTGTTGTTGCATCAAACATATATTAGCCCTCAACTGCGACAACATTTACTTTAGCATTGGCATTAATACCGTGTCCTAGTTTAATTTCAATACTATGAACTCCCTCAGATTTAAGAGCCTTTTTTAATATGATTTTATGTTTATCAATATCAAATCCCAACTGCTCTTTAATCGCTTTGGATATATCATTATTTGTAACTGAACCACGAATACCAATAGGAGCTGATGGTTTTTGAATAGTAATCTCTACAGATTCAATCTTCTCTTTCTCCTTACCAAGACGCTCCATCTCAGATGCTCTTTGTGCCTCAATTCTCTCTTGTTCAGCTTTCCAATCTTCAATAACCTTAGGTGTAGCAACCTTTGCCAATCCTTTAGCTACAAGGAAATTTTGACCATAACCATCTTTTACCTCTTTAATATCACCAACTTTACCTAAATTTTTAACATCTTTTATAAGTAGTACTTTCATTTTATATCCTTTATATAAACTCTAATTTAAGTTAGAAAAAAAATTATCTAATATTTTATCTAAATTAAAATAGCTTACTTTAATGAATAGCATTTACTCCTATTTAATATATAAGAGGAAAATTTTTATGGTGAAGTTTAAGTCTTTGTGAATCTATCTTTATCATTTTTACTAAAGCAATCTTTCTCTTTAAAATAAATGTTATCTCCAATGGATAGCTAATACCACTATCAAGTATCAATTGACCCCTCATATCAATTTTATGATTTATATCTTTAAATCTCTTCCATTTTATCTCTTTACTCTTCTCAAGATTAAATTTTTTAGTAAAATTTACAATCTCTTCTAAAGATATTTTACCTTTGCCACTAGATAATAGACTCTGTTGAATAGTAGTAAAATCTCTACTTTTAAACTGATATATAAGATTATCACCATAAGAGCGATACTTAGAGTATTTAAGGGAGACTTCTCTACTACTAGCTCTAGTATAACAGTTTTGAATATATGAATATACAAAAATTATTGGTAAGATTACGACTAAAATATCAAGAATCCAACCCCATCTAAACACCACTACTCTTCCCCTCCTCTTGGATAAGAATAAAAAGTATCAATATAATAGGTATTGCTAAAGAGATTAGATAGCTACCTATATTAAATAGATGCTGACTTTTTAGAAAGAAAAAACCAGCAACTAAAAGACCATAAGCACCTATACGTAAAAATGAGAATGCTGGAAGTGTATCTTTTGTAGTTTGTGAAAAAGAGCGTCTCTGTTTTTTAAGAAGTTTTTTCTCATCTTGGATTAACTCTTTTGATGATTTTTGCTCATCTTTATCATTAGATTCACTATAAAGCTCATAGGGGTCTTCTATCTTATCAATTAAATCTCTATCAATCTGATTTTGTGAAATCCCTCCAACTTCTAGCCGTCTCTTTACCATTATTTGATAATTTTTAAATGATGCAAGTACAACTAAAGCACTACTAAAATATGCAACTTCACCACTAACTAATATAGCTCTATTTTCAAAAAATATACCAGCTAATAGAATAAAAATACTACCACTAAGCAGTATCAAGACTATTTTTAACCTCACCTCTTATCTTCCTCATAATCAAAACGACGACTCTTATAGCGTGGGTCGTTTGCCAACTCATCAAGAGATGCTTTTTGTTTTTTGTAAGCTATTTGAATATTACGAAAAGCTGCCCCTACTCCAATAAAAACTCCAATCCAAAGTGTCCAAGTAGCACCTGTAAGCTTTTTAAGTCCCAATCCAATAGCTATACCAATTAAAATAGCTACTACAATTGATATTCCTAGAC
Organism: Nitratifractor sp.; assembly: GCA_015491955.1. Classification (GTDB taxonomy): domain Bacteria; phylum Campylobacterota; class Campylobacteria; order Campylobacterales; family Sulfurovaceae; genus Nitratifractor. The sequence goes on from WGFZ01000067.1 coordinate 28,323, forward strand.
TCAAATCATTAGCCCCACTAACAACCTTTTTTAGTTTTGGTTCACTATCTTGCATTACTCTTTCACCGTAATATTTGCCATTACATCTTTAGCAATTTTAATAGTCTCTTCTATAATCTCATCACTAATTACTGTAGAGATGAATCCAGTCTCATAACTTGAACAAGCTAGATAGACTCCACGCTCTAACATACCGCTATGAAATTGCTTAAAAAATCTATTATCACCACGTTTGGAATCTTCAAAATTTTTAACAGGAGCATCTGTAAAGAAGAATCCAAACATACTACCACGTACTTGAGTAACTAATGGAAGATTGTTCTCTTTAGCCCCCTCTTCAAAGCCCTCCATTAGACGTTTTGCACGTCTAGCTAACTCTTCATAGATTTTAGGGTTAGCTTTTAGTTTTTTCAAACTTGCTAATCCTGCACTCATAGCTACTGGATTTCCACTAAGTGTTCCTGCTTGATATACTGGTCCTTCTGGACTAAGCTCCTTCATAATATCAGCTCTAGCACCAAAAGCACCAACAGGCATACCACCACCAATAACCTTACCAAGAGTTACAATATCAGGACGAACATTGGTTAATCCTTGAGCACCTTTAAGTGAAGCCCTAAAACCACTCATAACCTCATCAAAAATCAATAATGCTCCATATCTATCACAAAGCTCTCTAAGCCCTTGCAAAAACTCATCATCAGCAGGTACAAGCCCCATATTCCCAGCAATTGGCTCAACAATTACACAAGCAACACCGCTACTTTGTTCAAAACAACGCTCAACACTCTTTAAATCATTATAGTTTGCTAAGAGTGTATGCTTAGTTAAATTTGCAGGAACACCAGGGCTACTAGGTGAGCCAAATGTTACAGCTCCACTTCCTGCTTGAACCAATAGACTATCACTATGACCGTGATAACAGCCTGTAAATTTGATAAAATCATCACGATTAGTAAATCCACGAGCTAAACGTAAAGCACTCATAACTGCCTCAGTTCCAGAGTTTACAAAACGTACCTTATCTATAGAATCGAAAAGCTCTACAATCTCCTTTGCCAATTCTGTCTCTAGTGTAGTTGGAGCTCCAAAACTAAGCCCCTTTTTTGCTGTAGAGATAACAGCCTCTTCTATATCACTATCACAATGACCAAAGATTAAAGGTCCCCAACTTTGGACATAATCTATATAACAGTTTCCATCAATATCATATATATATGCACCCTCACCTCTATCTATAAATGGAGGTGTTCCACCTACACTTCCAAAAGCTCTAACTGGAGAATCTACACCCCCTGGTATAAATTTTAACGCCTCTTTAAATGCCTCTTTGCTATTTTCATACCCCATAAAAACCCTTTGGAGATAATTTTATATCTTAAATTTAATAAGATTATACCAATTATCCTAGTAATTTTTTATGTATCACATAAGTTTAGTGAAGATTTATAAGTTAGATTAGAGTCTTTGTAGTTTTTTTAATGCTATCTTGACAAGAGTAGCTGTGTCTCCTTGCTCTTTAACTAGAGCTTTGGTAATGGCATCTTTTTTAAATCCTAAACTCTCAAGTGCCATAATTGCTTCATTATAGCTACTACTACTTAGGCTATCTTCTGTACTATTTACTATAAACTCTGATAACTCTACCAAGATTCTACTAGCTGATTTTGGGCCAATTCCAGGAACACGTTTTAATAGGCTTACATCTTTGGCATTAATAATATTAGCAAATGTCTCAGGGGTAAATGTAGAGCATACAGCTTGAGCTACCTTTGCCCCTACACCATTAATTTTCAAGAGAGTATCAAACATTCTCTTCTCATCAAAATCTACAAAACCAAAAAGCAAATGGGCATCTTCACGTATTATTTGTGTAGTGTGAAGACGAATTTTATCTTTAGTATTAATGCTATTTGAACTATTGATAGAGATATGTATCTCATAAATCAATCCATTTACATTAAGATGTAGTTTAGTTGGCTCTTTTAACTCTACAACTCCCTCAATTCCTACAATCATATATTATCTCCTAACTCTTTAGATAAATATTCACCTGTATAGCTACCACTATCTCTATATCCTCTAGCCAACTCCTCTGGTGTACCTGTGGCAACAATCTCACCACCTTTATCTCCACCCTCTAACCCCATATCTATAATATAGTCAGCATTTTTAACCATATCAAGATTATGCTCAATAACAATAACACTATTACCAAGCTCTGTTAGATGGTGTAAAACAGATGTTAATCTATCTACATCTGCAAAATGAAGCCCTGTTGTAGGTTCATCTAATATATATAGTGTCTGCCCTGTATCCCTACGACTAAGCTCTTTAGCTAATTTTATGCGTTGTGCCTCTCCTCCTGAGAGTGTTGTTGCATTTTGTCCTAGCTTAATATAATCTAAACCAACATCTATCAAAGTTTTAAGCTTAATAGCGATAGTAGGAATTGCTTTGAAAAACTCCATAGCCTCCCCTACACTCATATCTAAAACTTCAGCAATATTTTTACCCTTATAATAGACCTCTCTTGTTTGCTCATTGTATCTACTACCACTACAAGCATCACAAGTAACCATAACATCTGGTAAAAAGTGCATCTCTATCTTTATCTGCCCCTCTCCTTGACACTTTTCACAGCGTCCACCCTTAACATTGAAACTAAAACGTCCAATCTTATAGCCTCTAAGTTGAGCCTCTTTAGTTTGGGAAAATAGCTTACGAATCTCGTCCATTACTCCTGTATATGTAGCTGGATTTGAGCGAGGGGTTCTACCTATTGGACTTTGGTCAAGGTATATAACCTTATCAAGATACTCCAATCCATCAATCTCTACACCTTCAACACGATTTATCTTCTTTGCACGATTTAATATCTCTCTAGCTGTTGGTAAAAGCGTCTGAAGAATAAGAGAGCTTTTACCACTTCCACTTACACCTGTAACACATACAAAATTTCCTAATGGAATTTTGGTTGATAGATTTTTAATATTGTTAATTGTTACATTTCTAATCTCAAGCCACTTATCTTTTTCTCTTTTTGCGTGTGTATATTTAATATCTCTTTTGCCATATAGATAATCAGCAGTAAGAGTTTTAGCTCTTTTTAGTTTTGCAGGAGTCCCAGAAAATACAATCTCTCCACCAAACTCCCCCGCACCAGGACCAATATCTATAATATAATCAGCCGATAGAATCGTCTCTTTATCGTGTTCAACAACAATAACACTATTTCCCTTATCACGTAGAGAGTGGAGAGTACGAATTAGCTTTAAGGTATCACGCTCGTGAAGTCCAATACTTGGCTCATCAAGTACATACATAACACCTGTCAATCCTGAGCCAATTTGACTAGCGATACGAATACGTTGAGCCTCTCCTCCACTAATTGTTCTAGCATCACGGCTTAGAGTCAAATATCCAAGTCCCACATCATATAAAAAGAAGAGTCGCTCTTTTATCTCCTTTAAAATTGATTCAGCTATAAGCCTCTCTTGCTTAGTTAAGTGAGAGAAGTTTTCATCTTTATTAAAATAACTATAGCTCTGTTCAATTGGCATATTTATAATATCTGCAATATTCTTATCATTAATCTTAACAGCTAAAGAGCGAGGGCGAAGTCGATTACCATTACACTTATCACAGAGCTTCTCAGTCATATACTCAGCTAAATCTTTCTCATCACTAAGCATCTCATAGGCAAATTTAATAACTCCTTGCCACTCTCTTTTTAGCTTATGACGTTTCCAAGTAAAATTTACACTCTTATCTCCAACTCCATATAAAATCTGTTTTTGTTGATGAGTGGCTAACTCCTCCCAAGCCACATTAGTAGGTATCTCATTTTGCTCACAAAATCCTAAAAGAAACTTACTATAATAGCTCTTATTAAAGCCGTGCATAATCTTTACAGCTCCATTAGAGATTGTTTTAGAAGAGTCTATAATCTTACTCATATCAAGTGTATAAGCAATTCCTAAGCCATCACAAGCAGGACAAGCACCCTTAGGGGAGTTAAATGAGAAGCTAACAGGCTCTAGTGGCTCAAAACTCAATTTACAATCAAAACAAGCTAAATGCTCAGAGTAGTGAAAATCTTTTCTATCTAAAGAAATATCTTTATAGTTTAAAACCTCAATCTCAACTTCACCATAGCTTTGGTTTAATGCCTTCTCTATATCTTGAGCTATTCGCTCTTTTGAATCATCTTTTACTACTACTCTATCTACAACAACTTTTATTGTGTGCTTTTTATTTTTTCCAAGCTCTATCTCATCATCTAAGCGAACCATCACACCATCAATCATAGCTCTAACATAACCTTTATGTTGTAGAGATTCGATTAAATCGGCAAAAGTTCCCTTCTTCTCTTTAACTAAGGGAGCCATAATAATAAGTTTAGCACCATCTGGCAGACGGAGTACTTCGGTGATAATATCACTAGCACTCATCTTAGATATTGGCTTACCACAATGGTGGCAGTGTTGTTTGCCTATTCGAGCAAAAAATAGACGTAAATAATCATATATCTCTGTAATTGTTCCAACTGTTGAGCGTGGATTTTTTGAAGTGGTCTTTTGATCAATTGCAATAGCTGGAGTAAGTCCCTCAATCTTTTCAACCTTTGGCTTTCCTACACGACCTAAAAACTGTCTAGCATAGGAGCTAAGAGACTCTATATAACGCCTTTGTCCCTCTGCATATAAGGTACTAAATGCTAAAGTAGATTTTCCACTTCCACTAATACCAGTAATTACAACCATCTTATTTTTTGGGATTTGAACATCAATATTTTTTAAATTGTGTTCACTAGCACCTTTTACATCAATAATATTATGTTTTTTACTCATCTATCCTCTTAAAAATAGTCTATTTATTTACAAAAAAGAGTTGTTTAGTATTACACTCTTCACAGATTTTATAAAACTTATCTCCCTCTTTTGAAATTTTCATCTTTTTATTACACTTTGGACAATACTCTTTTATTCCTGTATTTCCATTACAATCTTTACATTTAAAGTAGTAACCATATTTCCCATAAGTTATATATATATTGGAGCTTTTACACTTTGAGCAAGTAAGAGTATTTTTAGATTTATCTACTCTTTTAGATACTTTTTTAGTATTAATAGCATCTATTTTACTCTTTTGAAGAGAATTTTTAGTAGTCTCTCTTCTCTTATGCTTATCTTTAAGAAATCTTCCAATTCGTTTTAATGAATCATCTCCTAGACGTTTAGGAATTTTAAGAGGATTTAAAGAGTTAAAATCACTATAATAGCCATCTATAAGCTCTCTTATATCTCTAGGAATATTATCAGCTTTTAATACGATATTAGACTCAAAGCCATCTCTATTAACAATACCACTATCAGAGATAGCTATAAAAATATCAAACTTTAAATCTTCATAATTGGCTTTAAAAAATTTATTAATTAAATTTTGTTTGAAAAGATTTTTTCCATATCTATTAAGATACTTAAGTAAAAACTTCTTTTGTCTATTTGCTTGTTCAATAGGAGAAGCTATTCCCATCTCTTTACCGTCATAAATTCGACTCCACTCACCATATTTATTAACTTTAATAGTACCTACTACACTTTTAGATTCAATAATAATAAAACCAAATGGGTGGATAAGGAGTGTATCAATCTGAGCCACATCATCTTCATCAACTAATCTAAGGTCATTGATAATATATATATCCTTACTATCTCCAAACTCTCGTTTTAGATAAAAAGCCATTTGACGCTCAGCTTTATCCCCTGCTATCTCATATTTATTCTCTAATGGTTGTCTATCTTTATCTTTTAAAATCATTTTTATAACCTCTATTTAGAAAAAAACATCTTATAGACCATAACCATCAAAATTATTAAATACATTATGGTAATAAAACGTTTATGTTGATGATTATCAACTCTCTCTTTGAGTAAAACTCCCAAATATACCCCTACTAAAGAGCCAAGACCTATAATAGTTCCATTTAATAAATCTATTTGAGAGTGCATCAATCTACCAATAAACCCAGCAACTGAGGAGAATACTACAAAAAATAGACCCGCACTTACTGCTTTTTTAACAGGATAGTGAAGAAGCCCAGATAGTAGAGGAATTAAAATTATAGCTCCACCTACTCCAATACTAACAGCAATAACTCCTATTCCAACTCCAATTATAAATAGTAGCCATTTAGATAATGTTTTAGAGGAACTATTATCAATATGTGTCTTAGAGAAGAACATACGAAGTAGGGCAAATAGAACAAAGCCTATAAAGATAATTTGAAGTACTCTATCAGGAATAAGTGGACTCAAGTATCCACTCAAATAACCACCTAAAAATCCTCCAAATCCTACAAAAAGCCCCTCACCAAACTCAAGTGTTCCCTTTTTTATATTTAGATATGAGCCATAGATAGAGCTAAATACCATCTGCATAATAGATATTCCAACAGCGTGTTTAAAATCAAAACCCATCAAAAGAAGAACTGGTACTAATACTGTCCCACCACCAATTCCAAAAAATCCTGAGAGTGTTCCAATACCACTACCAACTAATGCTAAAAGTATTTCCATCTTTTTCCTAATTTTAAAAATGGATAATTATACCATTAACTATTATCTAAATAATTCTCAAGCTTTGCTATAATTGAGTTATGAAAATATTATCAAAAATTATTGTGGTTTCTAGTGTATTGAGTGTTGGGGCGTTTGCTAAGTATCAAGCATCGATATCCCCTATTAACAAAAAGATTGAACAGCGTATGCGTCAAGGTAACTCCTATAGAGATGGTTGTCCTGTTAATCTAAAAAATCTTCGTTATCTAAGATTGACATATTTAGGTTTTGATGGAAAAGAGCATATAGGAGAGATGGTTGTAAATAGAGCTGTTGCTAGTGATGTAGTATCTATTTTTAAGACACTATATGAGCATCACTATCCAATTCGTAAGATCTATTTAGTTAGTCGTTACAATGGAGATGATTTTCGCTCCATAGAAGCAGATAATACATCTGCTTTTAACTGCCGTCAAGCAACAGGTAGTAAGAAGTGGTCAAATCACGCTTATGGGAGAGCAATAGACCTAAATCCTCTTGAAAATCCATATATCTCTCACAATGGCTATATAGCACATAAAGCCTCTTTAAAATATCGTACTAGAAGACATCTAAACAATAGGACTCCCCAAGATAAAGCATTGGTAGTTTCAGGTGATTTTGTAGTAAATATATTTAAGAGACATGGTTGGAAATGGGGTGGAGATTGGCATAGCATTAAAGACTATCAACACTTTGAAAAGAGATAAAGAACTACACCCTAAAAAGGGTGATAGATAAATTTAATACATCTGTATGTATCTAGCGTAAACCCAACCTACAAGGTTGTTATAACGAACTTCACACCAACGACCTAAACAGCGTATAACTTGAAGTCCACTATCTCCTAAATGAAGAGAGTCAATTTGTGCATATCCAGTTCCAGGCCCTGTACGTACAGCTAAAAATCCATACGGTCGTATATTTACAACTCTAGCATATCCAAGTATGGTATTACCATTATTAACAGGAGTAGCTGTAGCTGGTGGTACTGTAGCTTGAATAGGTGTAGGAGCTACATACTGCCCACTACAACCTTTTCTTGCCTCCCAACTCTTAATAATCTCTACCTCTCTTGATTCTGCACTATTGAGACGACCATAGGGGGGAAAACATCTTCTTCCAAAAATAGAGACAGCTTTAGCACTAGAAAAACAATAACCCTTACTTGCATATATAGAGTTACGAGCATACCACAAATCATAACAACCCATAGAGGCATAACTACTAGAACCTCCACTACTACCTCCATCTGTTACAGTCCAATCTCCCGCATTAATATCTATTACAAATGTTACAACTAACGATAATATTAGTAAAACCTTTCTCATTTTTTCCTCCTTCTTAAAGTATAAATTAGAATATCATAGTTAAGTAAATCTTAAAGTTTAATAAAAAAATTTTAAATACTACTTTTCAATTATTATATTACGTGGAAATGTATCAAAGAGCATATTTGCAACATCATTTGCATCTTTTTCAGATATGACACTCTTCATAGAAGGCATCAGACCATAACGATCAATAGATGGACAAATGGCCTTATCTATACTAGGATTTAAAATATAATCTTTAATAAATTTAACTGCATCTTCACGAATGGGATATCTCTCTTTAACTCTAAACATAACATCTTCTATAGATGGTCCAAGTAGTAAATTTTGATTAGACTTTTTTGAAGAGTCTGTTGTATGACAAAATTGGCATTTACTACTAAATACTCCTAGTCCATCTAAAGAGCTTTGGGCAAAAATAACTCCTCCTGCTAATATAAATAGAAAAGATAATTTCATAATTGATATTTCCATTATTGACTCCTATAAAATACTCTCTTAATCTAAAGTGCTAGAATATTAGCAGAGCTTTCTATACCAATGATGAATCAAAAATCTATTTATATAAAATCTAAAAAAGTTAAAAAATCTGCTATTATTTATATAGTAAAAGATAGGATATATTTTTCAAAATTATCTGAAAGTTGGTGTTAATGCGTTGGATTATAGATAAATCTTTTGACTTTTGCTATGGGCATAGAGTATGGTCTCAAAGTTTAAAAAAAGAGTATAGCCTTGATGAGTGTCTTATGTGCCGACACCTTCACGGACATCAAGGACGACTTAAAATATTTCTATCCTCTAATAGTTTAAATAGAGGTATGGTAACAGACTTTAAACACCTTAATTGGTTTAAAGAGTGGCTTGATGCTACTTTAGATCATAAATTTATAATAGACAAAAATGACCCACTATTTTTTGATTTGATGAGTCATTATATAGACGATAAAGGAAAAATGGACGAGAGTAAATTTTTTGTACAAGATGAGGGATATTGGAGACCAAGACTAGAGTATCTAAGTGATACTCCATTAGCTTTGATAGAGAAGTATGAGGGTATGGTTGTTGTTGATTTTGTGCCTACAAGTGAGAATATTACCACTTGGATATTAAAAATAATAAAAGAGAAAATGAAGGGATTGGAGGTTGAAATTGAAGCTGTAGAGTTTTGGGAAACTCCTAAATCTCATTGTAGAGTAGAGTCCCTTAGCTCTTATATGATAAAATCCTCCGAAAATACTTTTAAAGGATAGATATGGATATTAGTAAAATTGGAGCTGGAGAAGTACCAAATGCAGTTAAAGCAATTATTGAAGTACCTTATGGTTCTAATGTAAAGTATGAATTAGATAAAGATAGTGGTGCAATTGAGGTAGATCGTGTGATGTATTCAGCAATGTTTTATCCTGCAAATTACGGTTTTGTAGCAAATACACTTAGTGATGATGGTGATCCTGCTGATATTCTTGTAATTAGCGAATATCCTCTATACCCTGCCTCTTATATAAAGTGTAGATTAATTGGTGTTTTAATGATGGAAGATGAGAGTGGTATAGATGAGAAACTTATCGCTGTTCCTACAGAAAAGATAGACCCAAATTATAAAGACATTCAAAATATAGATGATTTACCAGAACATACGCTAAAGAAAATAAAAAACTTCTTTGAAACTTACAAAATGCTTGAGCCAAATAAATGGGTAAAAGTTACTGGATTTGAAGGAAAAGATAAAGCTACTGAAATACTTGAGAGTGCTATAGCAAACTATCAACAAGCATAACTCTAAAGCCAAATAAGGCTTTAAGGGTTGAGAACTATGATTGCTTTTATTTTGCTTCTACTTGGCTAGAGGTGGAATTTGTACTATTAGCTTCAATCTTTTGAGTAGATTCCTCTTTTGTTCTTGTAGGCTCTTTAACTAAACTTAGATTATCTTCTGTTTTATTTACCTCTATAGTAATATCTTCTTTAGTCTCTTTAGATACTGTTTTATTAAGCTCTTTTAAAGATTCTGAAGATGAAGATTGTCTAGTCGTAGTCTCCTTCTTACTCTCTTTTACTTGAGAAGAACTCTTTTTAGGTACTGCTATCTTATCTATTTTAGGTACTGCATCACTTTTAACATTAACTCCATACTTAAATACAAGCTCTTTACCCTTTTTAGCAGTATTTAAAGTTAACATTGTGAAGATAATAGTAAATAGTAAAAAGATAACTCTAATAGGCATTTTACGAATCATAATACTCAAAAGTTTAATAGAAAGTAGTATTACAGAGCCATAAACAAGATAGATTCCCTGATTTTTATGCTCTTGGAAGAGTCCATTAGCAACTTTTAAGCTATCTCCTGCGTGCTGTGCATCGGTTGTTCCAGTTATATATGCACCAAATAGTATAACAGTTAGTAGTGTCATCAAAACAAAACTAAAAATGCCTAATGTTCTCTTTTTTGCAAATAAATTTATTAACTCTATAAAAAGAATAATAATAGGTAGTGCAACAGCCAAATGGACTATACAAGGGTGTATCTCTAGTGGAATATGAAATGGTAGAGGAATAGCTGGGATTGAGAGAGCTGGTAATGCCATAAAGACTCCTTAGACTAAAATAATTCTCATTATATCAAAGCAAAACTAAAAGGGCTTAACTACAACAAAGATAACTATACCTATCATCAATAGAGTTGGTACTTCATTGTAAAATCTATAAAATTTTCCAGGTTTATAGTGAGGATTTTCAATCAATTTTTTACGATGATACTCTAAACTAAAGTGATAAGCTATTAATAATGCTACAAAGAGTAGTTTTGCGTGCATCCAAGGCATTTTAAGTAGTGCTGAATTTAGCCACAGCATTGTACCTCCAGATATAATTGTTGCCCACATTGCAGGGACTCCAATATATTTAAAAAGTTTATACTCTTGAATCTTGACTACCTCAACAAAACCACTATTATCCGCATTTTCACTATGATATACATATAATCTTGGCTGATAAAATAGCATAGCCATCCAACTCATAAAACTCATAACGTGAAAAGCCAATATCCAACTATAATACTCCATCTAATTTTTCTCCTTTTTAAAATCTTTATAAGACCAAATTATCAATTCGCTCTTGCCTCTATAATATCCTATCTCAGCTTTTTTTATAAATACTCTATCACCTCTTTTTACTCTCCATTTTCTATTTTTAAAGTATAACTTTATTGGAACTCCATCAACTATTAATCGATAGTGTCTATATACCCCTTTTATAGATTTTACAACTCTATAACGATAAATTGGATTATCCAACATAGATGGCTTAAAATCGACTATATAAGGAGATAGATTAACCTCGCCTCTATCCTTTATAATCTCAAAATCACCAATTTCAGATATACCATAGTAGTGTTTTAATTTTAAAATAGCTAAATCATAACGTCTGCCCTCTTGTAGAGCTTTAGCTAAACCATATATCATAATTGCAGGTTCATTAGGAGACTCTTGAATAATGGCAGTTTTATCTCTTTTTAATACAACTACCACATCTTTAAGTAAGCGAGGTGATTTTAAACTATGAGTCATATTAAGTAGAGATTTTATACTAATTGATGGATATTGAGAAAGTATTCTCTTTTTTATTAGCTTATGAGTAGAATCTTTCTCTTTTTTTTGAATATCTTCTTGCTTAGTAATATCTGTTGTAAAAGTGGCATATAATGGTAGATGGTCAGAGAAGCCTTTTCCTATATGCTTACCATATCGATATCTCCATCTATTAATCTCTCCATATTTTCCAAATAGATAACTAGGTCTATATACTCCAAAACTTCCCTTTTTATACTCCCACCCCCTACCGTTAGCCAAAGATGGTGGAATAATAATAGCATCAATACCCTCTTTCTTACCAAAAAAGTTATAACTCCAACGTTTAGAGTTTGGAAGTTCTAACCAAAGAGTATAGTGTATAAATCTATCTTGATGAGAGTGAATATAGTTATAACTCACCATCTTATTATTTAGAGTTGTTGCTAAAATCTGATTAATACCTGTTTTTGAATTGGTATCATTATGTTTAGCATCAATAGTTTTATACTCTTGCCAATTACTATTAAAATCTCCTATTAAAATATACTCTACACCCTTAGAGAGTTTCATTAACCTCTTCTTTAGAGCTTTAGCATATAGGACTCTTTTACTCTCAGGAGCTCTCTTTGAACGCCAATGATTTACAAAGATTTTAAGCGGAGGATTGGTAGCTAAATCTACCTCTAGTATATGACGCTGTCGTCCAAAGTGTGTTATTGGAATCTCTCTTTTTTTAGAAATTTTAATACGACTAAGTAGGGCAACTTGTATAGGAACATCTTTTGTAGTAGTGATAGCTCGGTAGCGATAGCTACACCCCACACGCTTTAGAAGTTTTTGAAGTTTAGCAAGAGCATTATCATTTTCAATCTCTTCAAGTCCAATTACATCGGCATTTAAATCACAAATCACTTGGGCTGTATGCTCTAGTTTTTTACGAAAAATCTCCTTTGTCCAATTATGATGATTTGGGATATACTCTTTATACTCTGTACCATCTCTTTTCATATCAAAGAGATTTTCTACATTCCACTGTGCAACTTTAATAGTTTGAGAAAAGAGAGATAGAGTAAAAAGAGTAGCTATAAGGTATTTAAACATCTAAACACCATAAATACGTTGAAATAACCCCATTCCCATAACTGTTGCACTCAACGACAAGAGAACATTTAAAAAGATATTTATAAGAGCTTTAATAATTAATCCCTCTTGAAGCATTAAAATAGTCTCAAGTGAAAAGGTTGAAAAGGTGGTCAAAGCTCCAAGCATTCCTGTAACTAAAATAGCCTTTTGAATAGGAGCAACACTCTGTTCAAAATATAGATATAAAAATCCAATTATAAAGCTACCTAATATATTAACACTCAAAGTTCCATAGGCAAAACCTGCACCAAAGAGTTTTTGGACAGCTGTGGAGATAAGAAAACGCCCAACCGCACCAAATGCTCCACCAAGAGCTACTGCTAAGATAATCTGTATTCCCATACTAGTCTCGCCCTTTAGTTACACTTTTATAGCGTATAACATCAATATCACTTAATGTTACCAATCCTTCACCAATCATAGAGTCATAACGCTCTAAAAATCGATAGATATTATCTTCAGAGTCAATAACCTCTATAATAATAGGAAGCTTTTGAGAGAGAGACCAAATCTCAAAGGTGTGAAGCTCACTATGGACACCTATTCCAGCAGAAGCCTTAATTAGTGTTGCACCTGCTAAATTTTCCTCTTTAATCTTTTTAAAAAGCTCTTGCCAAAGAGGTTTTCCATCAAAGATATCAGAGTTATCTAAATAGATTCTCATAACTTTTTTACTTCCTAAATACCTTTTCAAAATATATCCTTTATTTTTCTAATCCTCAAAAATTATAAGATCATAGCGACTCTTCTTAACTACTGCTTTACCAACTGGAACTACTCCATTTTTATTACTTTGACGAAGCTCCTCTCTTAGATAATCAATCTCTTGTTCCATCTTCTCCATCTGCTCTTTAAGCCTCAAGATAACATCAACTCCAGCTAAATTTATTCCCATATCTCTAGTAAGACGTAAAATCATCTTCATTCTATCAATATCTCTTTGAGAATATAGACGCATACGCCCTTGAGTACGCTTAGGTTCTATTAGACCATCACGCTCATATTGACGTAGAGTCTGTGGGTGTATTTTAAGCATATTTGCAACTACACTAATTAGATATACTGGTTCATCATAACTATGCATTTCTATTCTCCTTAGGCATCTGGGAGCTTACTCTCACAAAGACTCTTCAAATCCTCTGGTAAAGAATCAACATCAGGTAAAATAATATTAGCTATAAGATATAAATCTCCTCTTACTCCACCTCTTCTATCTGGAACACCCTTCTCTTTTAGACGAAACTTTTGACCATTTTTAGTATTTTTAGGAATCTTTAGTGATACCTCCTTTTCAGGAGTATTTACTTTAATTTTTCCTCCAAACAGAGCTATTTTTAGTGGGATATCTATACTTTTATAGAGATTATTACCTTTAAGTTCATACTCATTTGATGAAGCTACCTCAACAGTTATTAATAAATCACCTCTTTGACCTTGCCAACTCTTGCCTTTACCTCTTACACGAAGAGTCTCACCACTTTTAATTCCTGCTGGGATTTTAATATCAAAACTATCTCCCTCTTGTGTAGTAATATGGTGTTTACCACCTGTAATTATTACACTAAATGGAACTGTAATTTTACTTCTAATATCTAAATCTGGTGTTCCATATCCACCAAATCCTCTACTAGATTGATGAGAATTAAATCCTCCACCTCCGCTACTAAAACCACCAAAGCCACCAAAGCCTCCGCCTCCACCAAACATTGAGCGTAAAATCTCTTCAAGGTCAACATCAGTTCCTTGACCTCTAGCAAAATCACTAAAGTTTTGCCCACCAAACATCTGATCCCCAAATTGGTCATATTTTGCCTTCTTTTCAGAATCACTCAATACTTCATAAGCAGCATTAATCTCTTTAAACTTCTCTTGAGCCTCTGGATCTTTATTTATATCTGGGTGGTATTTTCTTGCCAATTTTCTATAAGCTTTTTTAATCTCATCAGCAGTAGCACTCTCACTAACTCCTAATGTCTCATATAGACTCTTTGCCATTCTCTTACTCCTTAAGACCCCCTTCCAAAATGGGGTCTAAGTAAATTTTAGGTGATTATATCAAAAAAGTTTAGTCGATGTCAATCAACTATTATTAATGTAAAAAATGTCTTACACCTGTAAAATATAGAGCTATACCATACTCATTAGATGCCTCAATAACCTCATCATCTCTAATGCTTCCACCTGGTTCAATAATAGCTCTAACACCAGCTTTAGACGCGGCATCTATACTATCACGGAATGGGAAAAAGGCTTCACTAGCCATAGCAGAGCCACTTACATCTAAGCCCATCTCTTTAGCTTTTTTCAAAGCACACTGTGCAGAATCTACTCTTGATGTCATTCCCATTCCAACTGCTACCATTGCAGAGTTCTTAACATATACAACACAGTTAGATTTAGTTAAACCTGCAACTTTCCACGCAATTTGCATATCTTTTAACTCTTGCTCAGTCGCTGGAGTTTTGCTCACTAATTTAGCTCCACTAACCTCATTATCACATATACAATCAGCACTTTGATATACAAAACCACCATCGATATGTTTAAAGTCTGCCTTATCACCTGCTAGAACTAAATGCTCACTCTTTTGAGCAAAAAGTTTAATTCGTTTTTTACTAGAGAATACTTCAACTGCCTCTTTTGTAAAATCTCCAGCGATAATAACTTCTAAAAATATTTCATTCATCTTTTTAGCTAGAGTCTCATCAACAATACCATTAACAGCAACAACACCACCAAATGCACTTATAGGGTCGCACTTTAAAGCCTCTGTATAACTCTCAAGTAGATTAGATTTTATAGCAAAGCCACAAGGGTTTCCGTGTTTAACTATACATATAGCAGGTTCATCTCCGAAGGCTGAAGCAATCTTAATAGCTCCATTAATATCTGTCATATTATTGAAACTAGCTTCACCTTTTAGAGTGTGAAAATGCTTTGAGAAGTGTTTATCAAACTGATAAAGAGCCCCTTGCTGATGAGGATTTTCTCCATATCGAGTATCAAATACTTTACGCCCACTAATAAATTGATAACGTCCAAAGCCTTCATTAAAACGTCCATTCATATAGTTAGCAATCATAGCATCATAAGAGGCTGTATGTTCAAAAGCTTTAATCATAAGATTACGACGAAACTCTAAATCATCTCTTTTTTCTCTAAGTGCATCAATTACTAAATCATAATCTTTACTATCTGTTACAATTAAGACATCTTGGAAATTTTTTGCACTTGAACGAACCATAGTAGGTCCACCAATATCTATATTTTCAATAATCTCATCAAAATCATCAGTTTTCTCTATTGTCTCTTTAAATGGATATAGGTTTACACAAACTAAATCAATTCCACTAATTCCAAGCTCTTTTGCCTCTTTTTGGTGAGCTTCATCATCTCTTTTATATAAAATACCTCCGTGAACATAAGGGTTAAGTGTCTTTACACGTCCTTCAAAACACTCTGGAAATTTTGTAACTGCATCAATCTCTGTTACATTAAGTCCAGCCTCTTTTAATATTTTGTAAGTTCCACCTGTAGAGATAATCTCCCAATCCAATTCAATCAAAGCACTTGCAAATTCTACAATTCCACTCTTATCGCTTACACTTAATAACGCTCGCATCGCTACCCTTTATCTATTTTTAACCCAATTATATCTTAGGGATAATAAAAGAGGCGAAGATTAAAGAGTCTAACTCTATAATCGTAAAAAAATAAAGGATTTTTATGATTATTATTCCTGCAAGAATTGGTTCATCAAGATTTCCTAGCAAGGTATTAGCAGATATTCAAGGTATTCCTATGGTTATTAGAACAGCTCAAGCTGTCTTATCTCTTGATACAGTTGTTATTGCTACAGATAGTAAGGAGGTGATTGATATTGCTAAAGAGTATGATATTAGAGCTATAATGACTTCAAACGAACATAAATCTGGTACTGATAGGATATATGAAGCATCTAAACTTCTTGGACTCATTGATGATGAGATAATTTTAAATATACAAGCAGATGAACCTTTTATAGAAGAAGATGTTGTAGAGAGTGTATATAATCTAACAAAAGCATCTGCAAAAGATGAAAATATACTAGCTTGTAGTGCCTACAAGATTGTAAGTAATCCTGAAGCTGATGACCCCAATCTTGTAAAAGTTGTAACAGATGAAAATAATCTAGCTCTTTACTTCTCTCGTGCAAAGATTCCATATCCAAGAGACCACCACTTTAATAGATACAAAGGACACCTTGGAATATATGGATATACAATGAAATCTCTTCGTAAATACTGCTCTTTAAAAGCTTCATCACTTGAGCAGATAGAGAAATTGGAGCAGTTAAGAATTTTAGAACATGGCTATAAGATAGCTATGGTAGAGGTAGAGAGTGAGAGTTTGGGAATTGACACCCCACAAGACCTTCAAAAGGCTCTAAAGAGACATCTTCTTTAGTCTCTCTATCCAGCCTTCTTAACCGCACTTCCTAGACCCCACATTGGCATAAATATTCCAAGTGCTAGTAGTAAAACTAAACCAGCAATAAAGAACATCATAATTGGCTCAATATATCCAGATAAGTTTTCAATAATATCTTGAAAGTGCATATTGTAATAATCACTTACTTTACCAACCATCATATCAAGCTGACCACTAGCCTCTCCTGCTTTAATCATCTGTAAAAGCATCTTTTCAAATAGACCTGTTTGCTCATAGGCTTCGGTTAGACTCAATCCTCTACCAATATTTGCATTAACTGTCTCAAGTTTCTCTTTAATATATGAATTTGTTACCATTCCAACGGCTGTCTCTAATGCCTCTGAAATTGGGATACCAGCCTTTACCAACTCCCCAAATACAAGTGTATAACTATACATAGCGTTATAAAAGATAACATTACTAATTAAATAGACCTTTTTCTCGATAATAAATCTATCAATATTATATTTAAAACTTGGATTATTTTTATACATAAATAAAAATGTATATATACCACCAAATAACATAGCAAGTAGTAATAATCCATAGTGGTTAAAGGCATACTCAAGTGCTAATAAAATTTTAGTTGGAACAGGAAGGTCAGCGTGTAGCTCTTCAAAAATCTTTTTAAACTTTGGAACAACAAGCATAATAAGAGCAACAAAGGCTATACCCATAGCTGATAGGGTTGTAATTGGATATCTAAGGGCTTTTTTAAATTTTCCTGTATTATCTCTAACATTTTCAAGAATCTCAGCTAGTTTAGAGAAAGCTGTGGAGAAGTTTCCTGTCTTCTCTCCCAAGTTTGTCATAGCCATAGTTACGTGTCCAAACTCTTCAGCATAAGGCTCCATCGCTTGAGACATACTCTTACCAGCATTAATATCTGAAGATATTTTCTCAAAAATCTCTTTAAGACGTGGATTTCCTGAGTTTGCAGCAATATCATCAAGTGTATCAGTAATACTAATTCCAGCATCTGTCATTACTGAAATTTGACGTATAGCAGCGATTTTATCTTCAGCCTTAACCTTTCCTTGACTACTCTTTTTAAAATCTTTTAAAATCTTTTCTAAAATTGCACTCAAAGGTGTAGATGTCTCTTCTGTCTTTACGACAAGAGCTTTAGGAAACTCCTTTTTTGCTTTTGCAACAGCAGACCTTTTATTAGAAGCCTCATAGACTTGTGTAGTCTTTTTTCCTTTTTGCATTAAAGTTATTCTAAAATACATCACTATAACCTTGCTACTCTAAATATCTCTTCAACTGTTGTTCTACCCATTAGAGCTTTTTCTATCCCATCTTCAAACATTGTAATAAATCCCTCTTTCATAGCCTGTTCTGTCAATTGCTCTTTTGTGGCGTCTGCGGCAACCATTCGAGAAAGAGTATCACTAACAGTTAAAACCTCAGATATCATCTCTCTTCCTAAATATCCCGTATTATTACACTCTTTACAACCTGCACCATGATAAAAAGTTGGAGAGTCTGTTTTTAGGTAAGGAGAGATCTCCTCCATAAGATGGCTACTAAGCACTTGAGGTGTTTTACAAAATTGGCAAATTTTACGTACAAGTCTCTGTGCTTGAATTGCAACAAGAGCTCCACTTACAAGATAACTCTCAATACCCATATCGATAATTCTAGTTACTGCACTAATAGCATCATTAGTGTGAAGTGTTGAAAGGACTAAGTGTCCTGTTAGAGCTGCTTGAATAGCAATACGAAGAGTCTCATTATCACGAATCTCCCCAATCATAATCTTATCAGGGTCTTGACGCAAAATAGAACGAAGTGCATCAGAAAAACTTAGCCCTGCATGTGCATTTACTTGAACTTGTTGAATACCTCCCATTTGATACTCCACTGGGTCTTCAACTGTAATAATTTTATCTTTGGTATCTCTAATAGCATTTAATGCTCCATAGAGTGTAGTTGTTTTACCACTTCCTGTAGGACCTGTTACTAGAACAATTCCATAAGGTGCTTGAATACCTGTTGTAAATCTTTTATAACAAAACTCACTCATACCAGCATCTTCAAGACGAACCAATACCTTACTCTTATCCAAAATCCTTAAAACTATAGATTCTCCAAGCAAAGTAGGTAGTGTTGATAGACGGAAATCAAATTCACGCCCAGCTACCATAGCTGTAATACGTCCATCTTGAGGTTTACGTTTTTCAGCAATATCAAGATTTGCCATTAGTTTAATTCTTGAAGCTAGTGGACTAAAGATATCTTTATCAAAGATAAAAGATTGTACTAACATTCCATCTATACGATCACGTACAACACAGTTTTTCTCTGTTGCTTCTATGTGAATATCACTCGCACGTTTAATAACAGAGTTTTTAAATATCAAATCAATAAGTTTTAAAACAGCAGGGGATTCTCCCTCATCTTTTTCAGTTCCCCCCTCTCTCAAATCTTTACGAATATCATCAACATACTCTTTTAAGCTTTCACTCATCTCCATTCGTTGGAGAACTTCCATAATCTTCTTAGGAACAGATGTGGCTACTTGTATTGGTTTACGCGGGAAGAGTCTTTGAATTGCATCTTGAGCCCCCATATCTAAGGGATCTTCAAAAACTACTAAAACATTTAAATCTGTCTCTTCAACAGGAACAACTCTATAACGCTGTAATTGTGCGTAAGGGATACGAGTAAAAAGCTGTACATCAACTTCAACTTCATCAAGATCCACATAACGTATATGGAGCTTTTTTGCCACTTTTTTAACAATAGGTTCTAAATTTATTCCCTCTTTTTCCAACTCTTCAAGACGTATAAATGGGAATTGTCCATTTCGGACTTTATCGGCAATATAATCTTCGACCTTCTCTAAATCAATAACATTCTCATTGATCATATTTGCCAATGTAACTTTTAAAGGAGGACGACGACGAATTAATTTTGCAAGATCTGCTTTTTTGATAATACCATCTCTAATCATCTGTTCTGTAAGTTCTAACATCTTGTCCCCTCTATTAAAATATTTCTATTAAATTATATCTAAGATAAAAGTAAATTTAAAAAGACTCTCCTTTACGAATTTGGTCTATTAGTACTCTTGCTGATTCTGAGTTAGTTCTATCATAATAGTTTTGCAAAACTTTAAGTGCTTGTACTCTATAACCTTGTTTTGCTTTTGCTTTTGCATATAGCAACCAACTCTCTTCACTAGAGCTATTAACAACATTTGCATTCATAGCCCACTTTGATGCTTTTTTATAGTTATGTCTTTTATAAAAGTACTTAGCTAAATATATAGCATCATCATAATCTTTTGTCTCGGGAAAGCGTGATTCAATATTTTTAATTACTGTAGTGGTATTAGCATCAATAACTTTTAATATAATCTTCTTCTTTGTACTATTATTTTTATCAAAAGGTACAACTTGTAAAGTATCTACTTTTGAAGTAGTTATATTATTATCTTTTGATGCAACCAAAAGATTTACTTTTTTATCTGATAGCTTAATAACCATCTTGGGAGTTTTTTCAGGTTTTTTAGGTTCAACTTTATTAGATTTAGAAGAGCTTGGCTTTGATACCTCTACTATAGATGGTATATGGTTTTGAGTTTGATTTATAGATGTTTTTATAGGAGACTTAGATGAACTATTTACAACTTTTTCAACATCCTTTTTATCCTCTTTAGAAGAGCTTTTTAGTGTTGTATATATAATTGGAACTGCCAAAAAGGCTATTATAATAATAGCAAAAGATGAGATTCTAATTAAACGTTTATGACGGTATTGTCTCCACTTATCTTCTAATATATCTATATCATACATTAATCATTCCTGTCTTAATTGCTGACATCTCCAAAAATTTTATCGGAAAAGGTTCTAATGTAGCATTTGATACACCATTTTTTTCATAAAACTCACCAATCTCAAATGCAGTATAGAGAAGCTTATTACACTCACGTAGATTTCCATCTGTTAGTTGGTATATTAACTTAAAATGTCTATCATTAAATCTATTGGCAAGTTCTGTTAAACCACAATTTAATAGGCGTTTATATACATAGGTCTTTGTCTCCTTAGAGTCGGCATTACGGAGTTCAATTGTACGCCAAATACGTGTAGTAAAGTGTTCCTTTGCCAAAATATCCTCATTATCTGTCTTATGTACAGAGATAAAAAATTTAATACTCCCTGTATCACAAAGAATACGAATCTCTTCTAGCATCTGCTTAGGATACATTTGAGCCTCATCTAAAAGAATAGAAATTTCACGCTCTCCTTTTATTCTCTTTCCATACTCAACAAAAGTTTCAAAATGAATTTTGCTATTAGGAGGCATTTTTTTTCCAGTAAAAATAAAAAAAAGTTTTTCATAAAATTCTAAACGATTTCCAGTGGGAGTATCAATTAGATGAATATCTTTTTGATACTTCTTTTTATTATAGATACGATGTAATAACATAGTCTTACCAGTCCCTGGCTTTCCAAAAAGAAGTACCATCTTTAAAGATTCATCTAGGCTATCTTCAAGCTGTCTATATGCCCACACGCTATTTTCAAGCTCAATAAATTCATCAACCCTTATCTCATCAATAAAGGTCTTTTTTGCTTCAGAAAATTGACTTCTCATCGTAGTGTTTTATAGTTCAAATCTCTAAGAGTTACACTATTTTGATTATCTCGAACAATATGTGGAGTAATAATCAATACTAACTCATCAAGGGTATCACTCTTTTGTGTACTTTTAAAGGCATTACCTATAATTGGAATATCCTCTAAAACAGGAACACCCTTTTGAGTATTTCCCTTATTACGAGTAATCAATCCACCCAAAATTGCATGGTCTCCATCTCTTACTTTAATAACAGATGCAATTTGACGACGTCGCATATTAGGAGGCATTGTAGTACTCGTAGTTGTACTCAACCCATCGACACTTGTAATTGAAGGATTTATTTTGAGAGTAATCATACCACGATTATCAACTTCTGGAGTTATATCAAGTAAAATCCCTGCAAAAACAGAACGAATCTCCTCTCCTTGAGATGTCGCTGTATCTGACCCCCCCACTTTATTTGTTGTAGTGAGTTTATAATATATCTCTTTACCAACACTAATCATAGCAGGTTGATTGTTTAGTGTCATAACTTTTGGACTTGAAACAACTCTAACATCTCCTTGAGTCTTTAAAAATTTTAAAATCTCTGTTAAATTTCCACCAAAAGAGCTAGAGAATGTACCTGTTGTAGATGTGGAATCACTTCCAGAGATATTAAAGTTTGAATTTATATTTAGAGATGGGATACTACTCCAGTCAATTCCATATGTCTTACTGTGGTCAATTTGAACATCAATAATTCTTACATCAATCATCACTTGAGTCTTTAACTGCTTTGTTAAAAGAGATATATAACGGCTAACTCTCTCAATTTGATGTGCTGTTCCTGTTACTGTAATCATTCCAGCTTCAGGATTTACAATAGGTTCAAGTGGATTATAATCCCACTTTTGACCATCTGGACCAACCCAAGCATCTCCAGACTTAGTAAAGTGTAAACTTCCATCTCCCGCAGTATTTAAAATATGACGTATCTCATTCTTAATTTTAGACCAAAATTTAAACTCTTGTGTTGTATTTATATTTATAGAAGAACCCGCACCTCCTCCACCTGAGGAGCTACCTCCACTTGAACCTCCTGCTACTTGTACATTTGCTGTACTACTACCTGTTCTCTTTCCTACTATATAATGAACTCTAAATGTTCTTGTAATTAGATAGGATATTACAAGTTTATTACCTTTTAGAGAATAACTCAAATCATTATCTTTTAAAAGAGTATCTAAAAATGTTTTTAAAGAGGCATCTTTAAGTTTTAAATAAAATAGCTTTTTATTCAGACGAGATTTAGCACTTGCATCTTTTACAAGAATAGTCATTCCGCAAGTCTCCGCTAAATTATCTATTGCCTCTTTAATGCTTATTTCACTATTCATAGTAACATTAAAAAGTTTATCTTGGCACCCTTGTGTTGAGACATCTTGTGCATTCAATAAAAATGTAACACTCAACACAGAAGCAATTAAAATCTTCCCTATAACTCTAATCATTATATATCACCTCTCTTATGATTTATTTTTTATAACTATATTTATCTTTTTTTGCCCATTAGGATTTGGTAGGAATAGCCTAATACGCTTATGCCTACTTCTATTACCCAATTGTACCCAGCTTCTTGATATTATCAATACTTTATACCCTTCAATTATATCTTGTTCTTTAACCCATCTACCATTTATATAAGCTTGAAAATTTACAATAGCATTTAAATTTAATTTAACATCTTGCTTTTGTGCATTTCTAACTATTACACTCTTTTTCTTTTTGCTCTTTTTATCCTCAACTATAGTTGCAAAAGGAGATTGAATTTTTTTGAAATTAATCTCAACTTTACTTTGACGTCTTCCTTGAATTTGTGCAACCATATTATCAATATCATCTATTGTTAGCTCTGCTTGAAGTGGATATATTGCCATAAGAGCAATTAAAGATAAATATCTCATCTATTAACTCCCCATACAGAGATGTTCAAATCTGAGACCAACCCACCATCTTTTAACATTCTTAAATTTGTACTATAGACATCAGTAACAAGCTTATTTTGCTCCAAATCATTTATAAAGCCCATAATATTTTGGAATTTTCCCTTACACTTTATATTAACTTCAAGTACATGACCAAAACTTTTATTATCATTAACATAAATATTTTTAAGACTCATAATCTTTACAACATTAGTATGTGCCCTATTGGTAATAGAGTCTAAGAACTTTGCCCAGTTTTTTCTATTAAATAGAACTTCTGAAAGCTTTTTAAAACTCTCATTAAGAAGTGAAATTTTTTCATTATAATCTTTTATACTCTTCTTTGCTATTCTAATTTTAAAGTTATAATTTTTTATCTTATAATTTCTATCACCAGCTACAGTAATACTATCTAAATAATTATGCTCTTCGGCAATTTTTTTCATAAGAGTGCTTTGAGTCATTTGACTACTCTCAAATTTAGAATGAGCATAAGGAAATAGATATAGATAAAACATATATCCAATTAAACCAGCTACAATTAAAATACTTCCCCACTTCTCTGCTTCACTCTTTTTAGAAAAGTAGCTATCAAGTGATTCTAGGGTATCTTCTATATTCTGTGCCATTATTTTAAATCCACCTTCAAAACTCCTCTATACATTGAGCTATTGCCATCAATATAAATATCATTAATATCTATTCTCTTAATATCATCTGAATACTTATTTGTAATATCCTTTATAAGGTTTGTTATATTTTGGTCATTTTTTCCTAAAATAGATATAGAGTAGTTATCATCTCTACTTATCATCTCATCACTCATCAAACCAAAATTACTTAGTTCAGTTGCAAAAATAGCCATTTGATTAGATTTTAGATGATACCTAATTTTTTTATTATATACAGAAATAAGAGTCTTCTCTTTTCCTATATATATTTTTTTTAAATTTTTACGCTCAGTATCAACTTTTTTAAATTCACTAATCTTACGGGCAATTAAATTACGATATTTTGTAACCTCTTTATTTAAATCTCCCTCCTCTTTTTTCAATTGATAGTTACGTACATCAAGAACATAAGAAGCAACAATAAAATATATAGGATAAGCAGAAGCCAATAGTACTGTAGCAATAAGGCTTATAATAAATTGACCACTTGCTCTTTTAGGAAATATAGGAGGTCTTGGATATTGAGAAAAGTTGATAATAACATCTTCTTCCTCCTCTTCCTCCCCTGATTCTAAAGAGTGTTTTACTAGCTCTATCAACATTAGATGTTGTTGATCTATATACCACTCATCACTCTTTAAACCAAAGTCAAAATTCATAGATGTAGTATGTAGTCCCAATAGAGTACTAGCATACTCATCTGCACCAAGTATAGGGCCCAATTCACTACCTATAAATACTTCATCGATTATATTAATATCATAAGCTCTTTTTGTATAGATAAATACATCGTTAATAGATAGAAAAATATCATTAAAGAGTTTAGTTATATTCTCTTGAAACTCTAAATCTGTTGTTTTAAGTCCATCTTTTTTGAGAATATTGAAAAACTCCTTCTCATCAATTGTCTTACCCAATGTTTCACAATATCTATCATATATACTAATTAGGGTATCTTTTATAGTCTTACTATATAGGTACTCTCCATCTTGATAAAAGGTTAGTGTAGTATCATAGGAGGTAAAATATAAGAAGGCGTGGACTCTCTTTTTATCAAGAATCCTCTTTTGGTAGAGTGATTTATAGAGTAGTGGAGCTGGAGTAATTAGGTCGATATATTTAAGCTCACTACGTAACTCTTCAAATGTCTCATCATAGCGTTGCTGTTCAAAGATGAATACTTCAAACTGACGCCCTTCACTTGTCCCCTCTATCTCTTTATATTCAAAAATATACTCTGTTGTAACATCTAAGCCTAACTCCTCATAGGCTTTTTCCTCTATAGCTCCAGCAATATCCTCTTCTTCAATATTTCTACTTACAACCAAAGGAGATATAATTAAATCTTTAGTTGCTATGAATGTTGCATAGTAATTGCTACGTTTAAATTGTAACTTCTCTATAGGACGGCATTCGTCTCCTGTACATCGATAGGAGCTATGATTATAACTATTAATCGTTATGACCGACTCAAAAGCCGATTCCTGACTCTCGCCCATTCTATTCCTTCTAATATAACTATAGGTATTTATTGTATATGTAATGCTATTAAATTAAACTTATTAGAACATATATCCAATCTCTTCAAGAGCCTCTTTATTTTTACTCCACCCCTTGCGTACAATAACGTGAAGTTCAAGATATACTCTTTTTTGAGCAAACTCTTCCATTAATTTCCTAGCATAAGATCCTAGACGTTTAATTGATTCTGCCCTCTTACCAATAATCATACGTTTTTGAGTCTCTTTCTCTGTAATGATTGAGGCATAGACTCTATCAATATCATCACTCTCTTCAATTCTATCAATAAGCACATCACTCTCGTAAGGAATCTCATCACTAAGCTTCTCGAATAGGGCTTGACGAATCAACTCTTTATAGATAGTTCTAATAGTCTCTGTTGTTAAAATCTCAGAGTCATATAGCCAAGGGTGTTTAGGAAGATACTTAACAATCTCATCTAATAGTTGCTTTTGTCCTATATTTTTCTTAACTGAATATGGAATTAATGCTAAAAATTTAT
This sequence comes from Nitratifractor sp., assembly GCA_015491955.1. Lineage (GTDB taxonomy): Bacteria > Campylobacterota > Campylobacteria > Campylobacterales > Sulfurovaceae > Nitratifractor. The sequence goes on from WGFZ01000067.1 coordinate 54,698, forward strand.
CTTGATAACGACTATATTCAGATATTTTAGACAATATTTTTTCATTACCTACTTGGTCAATCTTACTCAAAACAACAATATGAGGAGTCCCTTTTTTTGCAATTTTATCTAAAAACTTCTCATACTCTTTAATTGAATCACTTACAGGAGCAATAAAGAGAAGTAAATCGGCATCACCAATAGCTTTTATCGCCTCTTCAAGCATAAATTTATTTAAAAGTTTCTCCTTTTCATGCAGACCTGGAGTATCTATAAATATTATCTGAGCATTATTGTGCATTACAATAATATTCATTCTTTTACGTGTTGCTTGAGCCTTCTTAGAGACCATTGCCAATCTCTCTCCTACAAGATGATTTAATAGCGTACTCTTCCCTGCATTTGGTCTCCCAACAACAGCTACAAAGCCACAATGCATATTATCTATACTCATATTGAAATCTCTTTCAAATCTGCAATCTCTAAAAAAGCTCTATATATTGAGCCAATAAGACTCTTACGATTTTCTCTAAGCTCTAGCTCTTTCGCATTTACTAAAACCTCATCAAAAAATCTATCTAAAGGTTCTTTAAGAGTAAATAGAGCCTCCAATTTATCTCTATAACTCTCATAATCTTTGGAATTAAGCTCAATAAATTCTTCCCAAAGCCTACTCTCTGCCTCTTCTTGAAATAGTTTAGTATCTACATTTAGCTCTTTAGAATCATCTATCTCTAAAGAGATATTTGCAACACGTTTAAATGTTGTAAATAGTTCTCTTGAATCTTGAGAATCCAACACCTCAACAAGAGCTTTAACTTTCTTACTAAGTTCATTTAAATCTCTCTCATTTGTTGCTAAAACTGCTGTAATAATTGATGGATTTACATTTAGTGCTTTATAGACCCTATCAATCATAAACTCCTCTAAAAGCTCTATTTTAAATGGGCTATATTCATCACTTAAAAGCTCTAAAATAATAGGGAGGTCAAAAGGAATATCATTAGAAGTTACAATACGAAAAATTCCATTTACTGCTCTACGAAGAGCAAATGGGTCTCTTGAACCAGTAGGAATCTGTCCAACACTAAAGAGTCCCATTAAAGTATCTAACTTAATTGCCATAGCTAAAATGGAAGAGAAGAGTGTAGTCGGAAGTTTTGCCCCTTCACCCTCTGGTCTATACTGCTCTTTGATAGCTTTACAAACTAAATCATCTTCTCCAAGTGCCTTGGCGTAGTAGTATCCCATTAAGCCCTGAAGCTCAGTAAATTCATATACCATCTCTGTAAGTAAATCAGCCTTAGCAAGAGTAATAGCTCTATCCATCATCTGCTCAAGCTCCAAACTGCTACGACCACTCTCTTGCTCTAATTTATCCATATATATACCAACTAAACGTAGAGCTATATTTCTCTCTCGTTCAACTTTATCTTTTAAGCTTCCCAAACCATCAATAAATTGAATATTCTCTAATCCATCTATACTCAATCCATTTTTTAAATCGTTATGGTAGAAAAATAGAGCATCTTCTAATCTTGGTCGAAGAACTCTCTCATTTCCTGAAACTATTTTAGAGTAATCATCTGTAACACCATTACTAACAACAACAAAATGGTTAGAGAGTTCTGCATTATTATCAAATACTGGGAAGTAGCGTTGATGCTCTTTCATTGATGTCATAATAACTTCAGGTGGAAGCTCTAAAAACTTCTCATCAAAACTCCCAAGTAGAGCTTTTGGATACTCTGTAATTGCTACAACCTCATCAAGCAAAGCACTATCTCTTTCAATCTTTAAACCATTTTCACTCTCAATCAAGTCAAAATCACTCTCAATACTCTTGCAACGTTCAATAGGGTTGAGAATAACTCGACCATCTTCTAAGATACTCTTATAATCTTCAATATTTTTTACCTCTACACTATCAAAGCTTACCATACGATGTACAAATGTTTTAGTATCTGATTTAACTCCAAAGATTTCACTATCTATACTATCATCTCCCAAACGGATTTGAATCCAACGAATAGGTCTAATAAACTCCTCTTGACGATTACCCCAACGCATCATCTTGCCAAAATTCATAGAAGCAATCCAAGAGCTTACCATTTTAGGGAGTAGCTCTTTTGTGCTTTTACCTTCAATCTTCTTAGAGTAGTAGAGTACTTCACGACTACCCTTACTAATCCGTTTAAGCTCTTCAAAAGTAACTCCACATTTTTTAGCAAACCCCTCCCCTGCTTTTGTGGGTTTTCCATCTTTTATTGCAATATCAACAGGAGGTCCTACTAGCTCTTCTACTCTATCTCCTTGAGAGATAGGAATCTCTTTATGGCATAGAACTAATCTTCTAGGTGTATAAAAAAAATCAAAATCACTCTCAAGTTGATACTCAGATAGAATATCATCCCACGATTTCTTAATACGTTCTAAAATTTTAAGTAGTGGAATTGCAGGTAACTCCTCTACTCCAATCTCAATCAAAAGTAGCTTTTTACTCACGTTCTTAGTCCTTATACTTCAATATATTAAGTTAATAGCTATGATTTTATCTAAAAAGGGGTGAAGCTCAACTTCTAAGAAGGTCTTCAACACTTTTACGAGCCTCTTTTGACTCATAAATCATCTTATATACCTCATTAGCAATTGGAAGATATATATCTTGTGATTTAGAGATATTAAATAGTGCTTTTGATGTAGGTATCCCCTCTGCTACCTCTTTTAGCTCTTTTACAATCTCATCTTTAGATTTACCTTGAGCTAAACCAAGTCCAACTCTATAGTTACGTGATAACTGACTACTAGCTGTTAAAAATAGGTCTCCTGCACCTCCTAATGAGAGAAAGCTCTCTGACCTTGCTCCATAATAAGCACCAAAACGACTCATCTCCACTAAACCTCTTGAAATCATTGCGGCTCTAGCATTATTTCCCAAGGATAGACCATCACAAACACCTCCAGCAATAGCAATTACATTTTTATAAGCCCCACCTACTTCAGCTCCTGCTACATCATCATCAACATATCCCTTAATAAAGCTAGGAAAGGCATTGACATACTCTTGTGCTAAAGTTCTATTTGTAGAGCTTACAACCAAAGCCGTGGGTAGTGATTGCATAACCTCTTTTGCAAAAGATGGACCAGAGAGAAAGGCTAAACGTTCAGAGGGAATAAACTCCTGAAATAGTCCATCAAGTAGTGAACCTGTGCTAACTTCTATCCCTTTAGAGGCAACTAAAATCTTTTGTCCTCTATCTATAAAATGCTCCTCCAACCACTGACGAACAAACTGTGCAGGAATTGCCATTACTAGATACTCTAAATCCATAGCCTCTTTTATAGATATAAAATTTGGTAAATCACGCTTATGTTTTGAGCTAATAACAACTTCACACTTTTGCCCAAAGGCGTGTGCCAAAGCCTCTCCCCATTTTCCTGCTCCAATAACTGATATTTTCACTCTTTTGGCTCCTCTTGATAACTAATCAAATCTTCAAAATTATCTAAATCCTCATCTTTACCAATACAGACAATAATATCTCCACTATCTAATTTATGTTCTAATCCTGTAGTAACAAAGATAAAACTATTTGCAAGTTCAGTATCAATCATTCCAATAAATATTATCTTATAATGCCTAAAATCAATAGTATCTAAATTTTTTTCGTGTAGAAATGAGCCTTTTGGAATTTCAATCTCTCTAAAACTATATTCGTGCTTACTATCTAAAAAGCCCTCTAAAAAGTGAGTTGCAATTGGTTTATTTAAAATATTATGTATTCTATTAGCACTAATAGAATATAGGTCAATTACTTGACTAGCTCCTGCCATCTTAAGTTTACGTGTTGCATGAATAGAATCCGATAGTGCCAAAATTCTATTTCTAGGAAATAGTGCCTTTAGAGATAGAACCAAAAATACATTTAAGTGGTCATCATCCATAAGGCATACTAGTTGGTCTTCTAGCTCTATTGGTAGAGTCTTTAATTTATCATCGTCAGTAACATCAATCAAAAAAGAGCGTTTAAATCTACTATCTTTAAGTGAAGATTGATACTCTAACTCATCTTCTACAATAAGTAGAACCTCTGCCCCTTTCTCTACTAACTCATTGGCTATACTGTATCCAAACTTTCCATATCCAAAAAAAATAATTCTCCCCCGACTCATCTTAAAGGTCTCCATTTTTTGATAAACTTTTTTCACGGAAATAGCTAATATTTGCTTTATGTCCCATTAATAGAAGTATATCTTTCTCTTCAATAGTTACATCATCTTCAGGATTGAATATAAACTCTTTTGTTATCTCTTTTTTAATACCAATAAGAATAAGTTTATATTTTTTTAAATCTATAGAACCAATCTCTTTTTTTATTAAATAGCTATACTCCACTACTTTAATTTCATCGATTAAAGCTACATTTTGACCAGTAAATATAGCATATATTGCTTTGTATATTGTGGGATTTAGGATTGCTGTTACCATCATTGTTCCAGCAACTTGATTAGGTAGTAATATATGTTCAGCTCCAGCTCTCTCATATTTACTTATAAGCTTAGGACTACTTGCTCTAGCAATCACTCTAATTCTTGGATCTACACTCTTAGCATTTAGTATAATATATATATTTTCTATGTCATCATGGGACATACATAAAAGAGTTACTTTTGCTCCTTTAATATTAAAGCGTCTTAGAGTTTCGTGTCGGCTTGCATCATCAACAATAGCATCATATCCATCGTGTATCGCCTCTTGTACCTTTTGAGAATCTTTCTCTAAAATGATATATGAGTGATATAGAGGCTTTGATTGTCTAAAAAACATCTTAGTCATCTGTCCATAACCACAAACTATAAGAAACTCCCTATTTTTATTAATCTCTTCAATAATACGCTCCTCTTTTAATTCATTCAACTTTTCAGAAAATGCTGAAACAATTACAGAAGTCCCAAAAGATATCATAGCAATTCCAAATAGGATAATAGCCATAGCAATGACTCTTCCCATATCTGAAATAGGAGCGATATCCCCATAACCAACAGTTGTGATAGTTACTAGCGACCAATATATCGCATCAAAGATATTTTTAATATTTGGATTACGCATATCCTCCAAAATATAGATGGCAATAGCTCCAGTTAATGTTACAAAGAATAGTAATCCAAGTAGTGTCAATAGCTCAAAACGTTTACTAGCTAATACCTCTACAAACTGATTTATACTTCTTGTATAACGTAAAAGTTTAAGGAAACGAAAGAGTACAAATATTCTAAATACACGTAGGGGGCGATAGGCAGGTAAAATGGCTAAAAAATCTATGATTGCTGCTGGTGTAATCATATATGAAAATTTTTTTTTCAATCCAGCTCTAAGAGATTTCCAAATATTAAAAGGCTTTCCAATAGCTATAGATTGCTGATACTCTTTAGATATATCTGACATCAAATTACTAGAGAGCCAAAGACGAAGTAGATACTCTATAAAAAATATTAATGAAACAAAATATATATCATAATAGTCTAACCATTTAGGAATCTTATGATTTACCTCATATATCAATATAAAAACTGAACTTAAAATTAAAAATATAATAAAATAATCTAAAAATCGTTTATATGGATTTTTTTTATTCTCTAAAAGCTCATTTACTCTAAAGCGTAGATTATTATAAAAAGTAGATTGATTGAGTCGTAGTATCCGTTGTAAAATACTTGACTCAATACGCTCCTTTAAGGAGGACTTCATTGACTAAGATGCTCTTTTAAAAGAGTATTTACTTTAGCAGGATTTGCACTCCCTTTAGATGCTTTCATCACTTGACCAACAAAAAATCCCAAAAGCTTCTCTTTTCCTGCTTTATACTCAGCTACTTTATCTAAATTATTTGAAACTATATCTTCAATAATTGCCAATATAGCCCCATCATCACTAACTTGTTTGAGTCCAAATCTCTCAATTAGCAAATCTATATCTTCATCTTCATTATCTATCAAGTAATCTAAAATCTGTTTAGCACCCTTACCTGAAATAGTATCATCTTCAATTCTTACTATCAATTCTCCAAGTCTTGAGGCACTTACAGGAGAGTTTTCAATTGAGTATCCAGCCTTATTTAATCGTCCAAGTAGTTCAGAAGTGAGCCACGTTACAGCATTTCTAGCAGAAGCTCCACTATCAATAACTATTTCAAAATATTTAGCAAGTTCTTTATCTGATGTAATAACAAAAGCATCATCTTGTTTTATTTTTAAAACCTCAACATAACGCTCTACCTTCTCATCTGGAAGCTCTGGAATCTCTTTTGCCTCCTCCATCATCTCTTGTGTAACAATTACAGGACGAAGGTCTGGGTCTGGGAAATAGCGATAATCAGCACTCTCCTCTTTTCCACGCATTGAGCGAGTCTCACCCTTATCACTATCATAAAGACGTGTCTCTTGCCACACTTCATCTTTATAAACGCCATCTTCCCAAGCCTCAATTTGACGCTCTACCTCACACTCGATAGCCTGTTTAACAAATCTAAACGAGTTTATATTCTTTACCTCTACTCTTGTACCAAACTCTTGGCTACCTTTTGGGCGAATAGATACATTAACATCGCAACGAAATGAACCCTCTTGCATATTTGCATCACTAATATCTAAGTATCTAACAATAGAGTGAAGCTTTTTAAGATATAAGACAGCCTCATCACTAGAGCGAAGGTCAGGTTCACTAACAATCTCTAAAAGAGGAGTATCAGCTCTATTTAAATCAACTTTAGAAATATCTCCATCGTGAATACTCTTACCAGCATCAGCTTCTAAATGGGCTCTAGTGATTCCTATTCTTCGCTTTGATTTACCCTTTTCTTGAATAAATAGCTCACCATTTTCTACAATAGGAACATCAAATTGAGATATTTGATAAGCTTTGGGACTATCTGGATAGAAGTAGCTTTTTCTATTAAAGATAGAGCGTTTATTTACAGTGGCATTAACAGCGTAACCAAAGCTCATAGCTTTTTTAACCGCCTCTTTATTTAGAACTGGCAATGCACCAGGGAGTCCTAAACAAGTAGGACATGTATTTCTATTTTGATGCTCTGCAAAGCTAGTAGGACAAGAGCAAAAAATCTTAGATTTTGTATTTAGTTGAACGTGAACTTCCAAACCAATAACAGTTTCAAACATAAGGGTTAATCCTTTTAGAGACTATCTTTAAAAATTTTATTATTATATCCAATACCTATTTAAGTCAAAAACTATACTAAAATTTTCATAATATAGTTTTCATTTATGATAGAATATATCTTATGAGGATAAAAATATTTTCTTTATTTATATTGCTAGTATTAGGGGTTGAAAGTTTTGCATATAACTCTTTTACATCTCTATCACAAGTTAGCATAGATTACGATAGACAAAAGGCACTTTTAGGCAAAAGACTTTTTTTAGACCCGAAACTCTCTAAAGATGGTACAGTAGCTTGTGTAAGTTGTCATCATCTCACAAATGGAGCAGATAGTGTTGCTTACTCAATTGGAGTAGATGCTCAAAAAGGAGATGCAAATGCTCCAACTGTATTTAATAGTGCTTTAAAGTATCGATTGATGTGGAATGGACGAGTAAAGAGTCTAAAAAGACAAGTATTTTTAGCACTTTATAACCCCAAAGAGATGGGAATGAATAGAGATAAAATCAATAATTATCTTAGAAATAATCCATTTTATAGTAAAAAATTTCAAGAGCTATATCATAAAAAAGCAAATATTGATGATATGAGTGATGCTATTGCAGAGTTTGAAAAGGCTCTTATTACTCCCAATAGCCGTTTTGATAAATTTTTAGATGGAGAGTTAGATTTAAACCCTCAAGAAAAAGAGGGGTATAGGCTATTTAAATATCTTGGTTGTATAAATTGTCATAATGGTGTCAATCTTGGAGGAAATAGCTACCAAAAAATGGGAATATTTCATTTAAATAATGATACTAATAATAGGACTCCTGACCTTTTTACCATTACACATAAATTTTCTGATAAGGATACATACTGGACTCCTGGTCTAAGAAATGTCGCTATTACAGCTCCATATTTTCATGATGGTAGTTCTAAAACACTAAAAGAAGCTCTAAAAAAGATGGCATACCATAATCTTAGTATAAAACTGAGCAAAAGAGAGATAGATGAACTGATAGCTTTTCTTAGAACACTAACAGGAGATATACCTAAAATTTTAAAAGAGAAAGACAAATAGATGAAAAGATTAATCACTAAAATATCTATTTTAATCATCTTATTGGGGGGTATAGGAATTGAGATTTTTAGAGAAAATAATACTGATTTTGAGATTTTTTTCAAAAATACTTTTGAGATTCAACATAATATTAGGATTTTACAAACAGACTTAAGTACACTAGAGGGGGAGATACTTCAAAATGCATTTTTCCCACACTACAATTACGATACTATAAATAAATATTTAAGAGAGATAGAGACTAATATTCCAAAACTATATCCTAAATATATATTAAATCTTACAATATATACTCCATATATTAAAGCAACAAAAGAGCTAAAAAAATCATTTGATGGCTATCAAAAAGATATTCAGAGATTTATGACACTCAATGCACCTCTTAAAAATACCCTTATATATCTCTCAAGACTTCAACAACAAGCATCTGAAATCTTTGATAAAAAAAGTGCTAAAGATAGAAAAGTCCTTCAACTTTTTTATAATATTTCAAATCTTATAGCTATTACAGAAAATATTCAAGATACTAAAATTTTTAGTACTTTAAAACAAAATGAGATTCTACTTAAAAAATTAATGAGTGGTTATAGTGGCAAAAAGAGAGAGCTTATAGAGATTTATAGAGAGCATCTTGATATATTCTTACCATACTTTAGCCGTCATATACATATTATACGTAAAATACTTTCCCATAAGATATACAAGGATATATCTCACACTATAAAAATTTTTCAAGAATATAATAACCATCAACTATATCAGATGAATAAAAGAGTACAAATCTCACTAATAGCCTATTTTATTATATTTGCAATTTTTATCTTCTTTATAATAAAAAGCCAACAACAAAACCTATATCTTAGCCGTCTAAAAGATAAATTAGAAGAGGCTCTTATGAAAGATACTATAACAGGATTAAAGAGTAGATATGCTTATGAGATAGATAAATATAATATAAAAAATCCCAATCTTATTATTATTAATGTTAACCGCTTTAAATATGTAAATGAGTACTATGGTACTAAAATAGGAGATAAAACCCTAAAGAAAATAGGCAAATATATTAAAGAGTATATTCCCTATGAGCTTGATGCTAAGATATATAGAATAGGAGGAGACGAGTTTGGAATACTATTTGAAGAGGAGAATCTTACTTTTCCAATTAGAAAATTTCTCCAAAATATCTATAATAAATTAGACCATACAACTATTGAAGTTGAGGGACTTGATATAGAGCTAGACTATACACTAGGGGCTAGTAGAGATAGGAAATGGCTCCTTGAGACAGCTGATATGGCTCTTAAAATAGCAAAAGTATCACCTAGAACTCACTATCTGTTATACGAACCAAAATTTGATAGACGTAAAGAGATTGAGAATAATCTTAAAACTCTACATCGTATAAGAAAGGCGATTGAGACAAAAGGTGTTGTTCCATATTTTCAACCCATATATGATACTAAGCTAGAACGTATTGTAAAATTTGAAGCATTAGCTAGAATAGAACTTGATGATGGTAAGACTATCCTTCAACCATATAGCTTTATACACACTGCAATTGAAGCAAAATTAAACGGTGCAATTACACTACAGATACTTAGAAAAACATTAGAGACAGCAAAAGCCAATCCAGCTTATGAATTTAGCGTTAATCTTACAGCTGAAACTATTCTTAGTAGTGATGAGACAAAAGAGATTATTAAACTATTAGAGGAGTTTAAATCTACTACAAAACAGATACTATTTGAGATATTGGAGACTGAAGAGTTTGAGAATTACAAAGAGGTTTCTAATTTTATCTCTCTCATTAAAAAATATGATTGTAAAATTGCAATTGATGATTTTGGAAGTGGATATTCTAATTTTGAGCGTATCTTAGAGCTTGATATTGATTTTATAAAAATTGATGGAAGTCTTATTAAAAAGATAGATAGTGATAAAAATATAGAATTAGTTGTTCAAACAATTTTAAAATTCTCTCATCACGCCAATTTTAAAACTGTTGCAGAATTTGTACACTCAAAAGAGGTATTTGACAAAGTATCTAGTATGGGGTTTGACCTATTACAAGGATACTATATTGGAGAACCAGCAAAAAAACTCAAAACTGAATTTTCACATACCAAAGAGACGGATTGAGGCAAAACCTTTAGCACCCAATTCTAAACTCTTTACTACTTCAATATCACTTATAATTCCACCTAAAGCTAGTACAGGAATATCTAAATTTCTCAATATATCTCTAAATTTATCTTCACCTAGAGGCTTACCCTTATTTGGAGATGTAAAAAGTGGACTTAAAGTTATCATATTAGCACCTAAATTTTGTGCTTTTAGTGCTTCTGATAGATTATGGGTACTAACAATAGTAAAAATATTTGAATCTTTTGTAATTTTAGAGAGTTCTTCTATATTATTTGAACTAAGATGTACACCATCTGCTCCCAATTCAAGAGCTAATTGAGGTCTGTTGTGTAAAATTATCTTCTCAAAACCTATCTCTTTCGCCTCTTGCAAAAAATATTTTACATCTATATTATAATTTGGATTACTTTTATCTCGATAGAGTATCCAATTAGCACCTTTTTTATGAATACGTTGAAGGTCAGATTTTAACCTTTTAAAAGATAGAATAGAGGGATCGGTGATAGCATAAGCAATCATCAATTTTGTGTATTTTCAGAAGCTTGAGCAATCTTTTTTAAAAGTTTAGTATGCTCTTTTAACTCTTGAGTCCTTTCCAGAGATGAGAGAAAAACTTCCACTACTAATACTCCAAATACTCCAGGAACACTCCAAAGAATTACACTAGATAGAGCATAAAAAAGACCTATATGAAAATTTGAAACTAACCCCCAAGCTCCACCAAGTAGAGCAAGAGCCCAAAAAAAGCCTAAAAAGAAGTTTATAATCAAAGCTAAAAACTTAGAGTTAAGACGCATATCTCTAGCGTCCTATTATACAGTACCCAAAGTATCAACAATAGGCTCAGGAGACTTTTCAGGGTGTTCCTCTTCTATGGCAACAGCTCCAGCTAAATATACATAAGTCAAAATCATAAAGACGAAAGTCTGTAGAAGTGCTGAAAATGTAAGTAGTAAAAATCCAGGTAGAGGAACAATCCAAGGAACTAACATCAATAGTACCCAAAGAAATAGGTCATCACCTTTAATATTTCCAAAGAGTCGGAATGAAAGAGAGATAATTCTAGATATGTGTGAAACAACTTCTATTGGAAACATCAAAGGGGCTAATGCTTTAACAGGACCTGCAAAGTGTGCAAAATAGTGAACAACACCTTGCTTTTTAATACCCTCATAGTTGTAATATACAAAAACAACAAGAGCTAAAGGAAGAGTTACATTTATATTGTTAGTAGGAGATTCAAAACCTGGAATAATACCTACAAGGTTAGATATAAGAACAAATAGACCGATTGTAGCAACTAAAGGTAGATATTTACGGGCAAGTTTCTCACCAATAACATCTTTTCCCATAGCTATAACACCACCAAGATACGCCTCTAAAATATTTTGAGCTCCATTAGGAACAGCCTTTAAATTTGCTGTAGCTTTAAATACCAACCACATAATAAATACTGTAACTAGGATTAGATGTCCTACGACTACTCCGCTCCCCTCTCCTAATATTGAGCCAATAAAGGTAAATACGCCTTCCATCACTTCCCTTTTGAAAATAGATTTGTTGTAATTATAGCTTGAACTAACTTATATATCACTAGTAACTCTTATCTAGGAATACCAGGGAATCCTCCCCCACCTTCCATCTTCTTCATAACCTCTTTCATCTGCCTCATTCCACCTTTTCCAGATAACTTTTTTGCCATTTTAGATGCACTTTTAAACTGTTTGAATACTCGATTAACTTCAACATGACTCAAACCAGATCCAAGAGCTATACGTCTTCTACGAGAATTATTTATAATATCTGGATTTTCTCTCTCTTTGGGTGTCATAGAACTAATCATAGCTTTAATATGCACAAGCTCTTTTGAGTTTTCTAAGTCAATATCTCCTAGTTGTTTACTCAAGTTACCCATTCCGGGAATCATTCCAAGTAGAGATTTCATAGAACCTAACTTTTTCATCTGCTCCATCTGCTCTAAGAAGTCATTAAAGTTAAAAGTCCCCTTCTTAATCTTTTGACCAACTCTTTTTGCACTCTTCTCATCAATTACACCAGCTGTTCTTTCTGCTAAACCTTCAATATCACCCTCACCCATTAATCGCCCTGTAATTCGTTCAGGGATAAATGGCTCAAGATCTGGCATCTTCTCACCACTACCTATAAAGCGTAGTGGGACAGCTATTTGATGAGCAATACCAAGTGCCACTCCACCTTTACTATCTGCATCAAATTTGCTTAGAATAACTCCCGTAATACCAATTTTCTCATTAAATGTCTGTGCTGTACGTACAGCGTCCATTCCTGTCATTGCATCTGCGACATAGAAAATTTCATCTGGAGTAGCTAAATCTCTTATTCTCTTTAACTCACTCATCAATTCATCATCAATTGCCAAACGTCCAGCAGTATCAATTAGAACAACATCATATAGCTCATCTTGAGCCTTCTTTAATCCACGCTTTACCACATCATCAGGAGTAGCACTCTCATCAGCTACTAAATCTACTCCTATTTGCTCAGTAATTTGACGTAACTGCTCAACTGCCCCTAGACGCTGAAGGTCTGCGGCTACAATTAAAACTTTTTTCTTCTTCTGCTCTTTGAGCATAGTGGCGAGTTTTCCTGTAGTAGTTGTCTTACCAGAACCTTGAAGACCACTCATCAAGACTACCGTTGGAGGACGGGAAGCAAAAACAAACCCCTGTTTACCAGGAGCTGTAAGTATGCGTACTAACTCATTTTGTAAAGATAGCATAAAGTTATCTTTACCAATTCCAGCACTCTTAGTATCTTTCTCTACCGTAGAGATAAGTTCCTTAACTACTTTATGGTGAACGTCAGATTTAAGTAGAGATTTTTTTAACTCTGTTAGAGCTTTCTTTAGTGCCTTTTCATCATCGTGAAAACGAACCTTTCCAATTGCATTTTTAAAGCTATCTGTTAAAGTATTAAACATTTAAAAGCCCTTTCAAGGAGGGAAATTTTAGGAATTTTATCCAATTTTTTTAGAATATAGAGTTAATAGTAAAAATTACACTATTTATAGCGTAAAATATCCTTTGGCTCTTTTGCCTCATAAGTTCGTCCTAAGATAGTAATTTTTTTAGCGTGAAGTAATGGACGCTTTGCTTTTGTTGGACTCCCATAGAGTTCATCACCAACAATAGGATATCCTAAATGGGAGAGATGTACTCTTATTTGGTGTGTTCTACCTGTCTCAATTTCAATACGTACCTTTGACTTTTTACCCTGTATCTCATCTGGATAGACTCTTGTAAGTGCTTCTCTTCCAAGCTTTTTATCAATACGTGAGAATGCTCTACCCTTTTTTATAGTATGGATAGGTAAATCTATCTCTAAAGGCTCTACTACAACCCCTTCTACCCAAGCTATATACTCTTTATATACTCTTCTTTGTCTAAAAGCATCAATAGCTTTTTTAGTAAAATTATCATCTCTTGATAATAGGAGTACACCACTTGTCTCACGATCTAATCTATGTAGTAATTTAGCCCCTTCTATAGCCTCCTCTATCTCATAACTATCTATAAAAGCTGGTTTATCTACTACAATAACCTTATCATCTTGATATATAATTTTTATATCTGCTGGTTCTTCTATACGAAACTTTGTCTCTTTATCCATTGTGGCTCTAGCAATCTTTATCTTTTTATCGACAACATAGACTAAACCTCTATCAATAAGCTCTTTTGCTCTTTTATTTGAAATATTCTCTTGTATAGCTAAGAGTTTATATGCCTTTTCCACTCAATCTCCTTTTATTAATCTATGCTCTTTGAGATAATAGACTCTATCACACCTCTTAGCAATATCTATATCATGCGTTACAATAAGCAATCCAGCTCTATTTTTTGCTACGTAATCTAGTAGTACTTCCATAACCAATTTTGAACTCTCAACATCTAAATTTCCTGTTGGTTCATCAGCAAATATCAATTTAGGACGCTTACTTAAAACTCTAGCTAGTGATACTCTTTGTTGCTGACCACCTGAGAGTTTACTAACTTTTTGGTCTATTACCTTCTCAATTTGTAAAAATTTAAAGATAGATTCATCAATATTTTGTTTTGCTAACATTGAAGCAATCTCAACATTTCCTCGTCCACTCATACCTTTAAATAGATAGTGCTGTTGAAATACGATTCCTGTCTTTTCTCTTCTTAAAAGCTCTTTTTGAGATTCACTTATGTTATACAAATCGTACCCCAACATCTCTACACTACCCTCTAATGGCTCAATAAGTCCAGCTAGAGTATGAAGAAGTGTAGATTTACCACTTCCACTACGTCCCATAACAGCTATACTTTGTGAAGTATTAATAGAGAGAGAGACATTTTTATATAGAAGATAATCAAATTTATGTGATAAATTTTTAGCAATAAGAAGAGCTTTGGACATCAATTTCCTTCTCTGACAAGTTAGAAGATTATAGCTAAAATTTATTTGGGAAGTGTATATTAGATAGAGAGATATAAGAGGTCAAAGACCTCTTGATATTAAAAGATATTTACTACTATTTAGCCATCTGTTTAGCAACTTCAGCAGCAAAATCCTCTTCAACTTTCTCTACACCCTCACCGAGTTCAAAACGAATATAATCAACAAGTTTTGCACTTCCACCAGCCTCTTTAGCTACTTTTGCAACATAATCACCCACACTGATTTTATCGTCCATAACAAACTTTTGATTCTCAAGTGTATTATCTTGTAAGAAACGCTTAATTTTACCAGGAAGAATCTTTTCAAGAATTTGCTCAGGTTTACCCTCTTTTAGGAGTTGTTCTCTAGCAATCTCTTTCTCTTTTTCAATAGTTTCAGCAGGAACAGCCTCTTCATTTAAATAAGTAGGATTCATAGCGGCCGCGTGCATTGCTACATTTTTAAGAGCTTCAGCTACAGCAGATTGAGCCTCAGTACTTTCACACTCAGCAGCAACAATAACACCTACACGCCCACCAGCGTGAACATAACCATTAACAACAACATTATTAGCACCATCAATTCTTGCTACACGACGAATTACAAGATTCTCACCAATAGTTGCAATTTGTAGTGCTAGATACTCACTAAAGTTTTGTCCAGATATTTCACTCTCTAAAATCTCTTGGGCAGTTGCAAGATTTTGTGTGAAAGCGTGTGAAACTACTTCACTTGTAAAGCTTTGAAACTTTTCATTTTTAGCAACAAAGTCTGTTTGAGAATTTATCTCAACCATTAAAGCAGAGTGTCCATCAACTTTAATAGTAATTGTACCCTCAGCAGCTACTTTATCAGCCTTCTTAGCAGCAGCTCCAAGCCCCTTTTTACGAAGCCACTCAACAGCACCGTCCATATCTCCATCAGTAGCACTAAGAGCTTGTTTACAGTCCATCATACCAGCATCAGTCATTTCACGAAGTTTTTTAATATCTTTTGGTCCAAAATTTGCCATATTACTTCTCCTCTTTACTCTCACTAGCTTCAGCTTTTGCCTCTTCAACGATAGCTTTAACTTCCTCTTCACTAACACCAGCAGCTACAGCGGCCTCTTCATTGATAGCACCACTTTGTGTAGCACCTTCACCATTTGCTTCATCAAAAATAGCTTTTCCCTCGATAATAGCATCAGCCATTTCACGACAGAAGAGATTGATAGAGCGAATAGCATCATCATTTCCTGGGATTGGATAGTCAATCAAATCAGGATCGCAGTTTGTATCAAGAGGAGCGACAACTTTCATACCCATACGACGAGCCTCTTTTACAGCAATATGCTCTTTTACTGCATCAACAACAAACATCATATCAGGGAGTTTTTTCATATTACGGTAACCCTCAAGATAACTTAGGAGCTTCTCTTTTTTACGACGAAGCATTAAAGCCTCTTTTTTAGTTAAGAGATTAATTTGACCATTCTCTTCCATCTGCTCAATAATCTCAAGCTTACGGATAGATTTTTTAATTGTAGGGTAGTTTGTAAGCATACCACCTAGCCATCTTGTAGCTACAAAAGGCATTCCTGCACGCTCTGCGTGTTCTTTAACTGCACTTCTAGCTTGTTTTTTAGTTCCAACAAATAAGACAGTCTTACCCTCAGCAGCCGCATCACGAACTACATTATATGTATATTTGAAATAACGAAGTGTCTTTTGAAGGTCAATAATATAGATATTTTTTCTCTCACCAAAAATAAATTTTTTCATTTTTGGATTCCAACGACGAGTTTGGTGTCCAAAGTGTACTCCACACTCTAATAAATCTTTCATAGTTACCATTGTTTGCTCCTTGATTTATAGCAATTTTTTAAATCTTAAAATAGATCACCTCAGGTTTAAACCTCTACAGCCCTTAATGCCAACAATCTACTTAGCACAACCTGTTCAAGGAATAACTGTATGAGAATTTCAACTACCCTAGTAGAGGGCGGAATGTTATCTAAAATTGGCTAAGAATTAATTTAATACTTCTTACGTAAAAAATCTAAGATAGCTCTTCTTAAATTTTTAAACCTATAGGACTCTTTTGAGTATCGAACTTGGTGGTAGAGTCTATCTATATTTTGAATATCTTCTATTTTTCTAATGTCTTTACTACTATAACGACTAAATAGTTGATGGAGTGTCTCTCCTGTTTTTTGAGTATAGCCCTCTTTTTTAAGTCTTTTAAATAGTCTAGCCATAAGGCAAGATATTTTATTTGGACAAGGAGTTCTACGTAGATATATCATTAGTAAAATACTAAAAATAATAAGTCCAACAAGTGAAGAGATAAATTTAAGTGCAAAATCTCTATCTTTAAGGCTATTTAATAGTTTCATCTGTCGGAAGTGGCTATAGTTTAAAATCCAACTTTGAATCTGATACTTCCAATAGAGTATATAGAGGTTGATAGTTTGCAACTCTCCTTTAATATTATTAGAACTATTTTTACTAAGTAACTTTGCACTCTTAATATCTATCCTTTTAGCAGTGGTAGTTGGGTCAATACGAATCCAATGCTCTTTTATATATATCTCTGTCCAAGCGTGAGCATCTTTTTCTCTAATCACTAGATAGTTTTTAACACTATTAGAGTGTTTTGCCTTATATCCTGTAACAACTCTTGCAGGAAGCTTTGCTAAACGTGCAAGTGTTACAAAAGAGTTTGCAAAATGTACACAGTAACCCTCTTTTTTATTAAAGAGGAAATCATCTGTACTATGATTTAAATCTAATGGTTTTGGTTGGAGAGAGTATGATAAATTAGCCTCTTTAAAGATATTTAAAAGTGCATTTAAACGCTCTTTTGCTTTTGGATAATCTAGTATAAGCTCTTTTGCCAATTTAGCACTCTTAGGATTTCTAGTAGCATTTACATCTAAAGCATATTTTAGTACATCTTTAGAGATATATTTACCATAACGATAATTGAGAACTGAACCTGCCTCATAGTGTTGTACTTCACTAATAGGCTTAGATAGTTTCACTTCAAAATCTGCATCAATTCTAGCCCCTTTTGGTGCTTCAATAGGAAGATCTAATTGATATAACCAAGTTTTAAAGGTTGGATATAGAGATACTTTATATGCAATAGTATCTGCCTCTTTTTGTACCATACCATTTTGAAGATAGTGTTTTGGAGAAAATCGTCTCTTAATTTTATGAGGAAGTGCCTCCCAATGGTCAATCATATTTTTGTAGAGTACACTACCTCTAAAATAGAGTCTATTATCTGCTGGAACTCTTTTTGGAAAACTAACCTCCATTACAATACGATTTGATGGTACTAATAGTGCTTTTGTATCCAAATACATCTTT
Source organism: Nitratifractor sp. (assembly GCA_015491955.1). Classification (GTDB taxonomy): domain Bacteria; phylum Campylobacterota; class Campylobacteria; order Campylobacterales; family Sulfurovaceae; genus Nitratifractor. The sequence goes on from WGFZ01000067.1 coordinate 72,864, forward strand.
CCATCGTGTCCTGTTCTTCTAATATTATCTCCGTGAAAACCATAAGAGGCGTGTTCAAATGAGATACGAGGAAAAAATATAAATAGTATTACGACCCAAGGTAGAGATAGTGCAAAGAAGCTTCCTGCCATCTTTAAACTCTCAATAAAAGATGTCTGCATAAAATATGAGAGAATAAGCCAAAGCAAAATAAAAATCTCAAAAATAAGATAAAAGAGCATAAATATAGATTTAAAGAAGAATAGAGATAGAGCTAAAAGTAGTGCTGGTGATATTAATAGATATAGATTTATTTTACCACTAAGTCTTTGTAAAGATACAGCTAAGAGTAGAAGATAGATTATCAACTCCACAAAAATCTTTAGGCGTGAGAGTCCTAAAAAGTTAAAAGCACCATATAAAGATAAAAATATGGCAAAAAATCCCAATAGTGCTACCACTATAAGAGTTATATTACCCCTACGCTTTTTAAATATAAGCAAAATAGCTACCAAGAGTAAAAAGAGTAGCATAGGAGCTTTTACAAAGAGTAGAAGAGGTGTTAATACTACAAAATAGGCAATATCAAGAAGAATCAAACCTCTACTATTTGCCTCAATATAGTGCCAAAGCTTCAAGAATCTCATCTATACTCTCCTTCTTGCTATCATAGTATCCATTTGGCATTTTAATTGTAAAAGGGAGTTTATGTTTTTCACAATCTAAAACCCAAAGTGTCAATTGTGATAGACGGGACTCATCATCACTAGCACAATCTTCAAATATAAAATTTAGTGCTTCACTCTCATTGAGTCTCTCAAAGCTCTTTACAGCCATTTCACCTTTAGCAACTGATGCCCAATGGATTCTTGAGGCACTCTCTGAACCACTATATCTTGCAATACCATCAAAATCCATCTCTTCACCAAAATGTGATTTTTGGCGATTTAAATAACTACTAAGTCTCTCTCCTATAGGATTTGGATATACAATAGTTTTACAATCTATATCAATAGGAAGTACAAAACGAACTGTTGATAGAGGAAATAGGCTCTCAATCTTACATGGTGAAAGTTCTAATATACCCCTTGATTTGGGAGTTATAGTAAAACTATCTTGGATTTTAGATTTAGACTTAATATTAGAAATCTTTTTAACACTGTAAGCAGTATGAAACTCCAATGCCCAAGAGCTTTGTCTATTGGAATTTTCAATAGTAAAAAAACATTTACCCTCTTGATTTGCAAATAATCGTCCACACTTTAGAGATTTTACTTCAAGATATCCAATATTTCTCATTCCAACAGGACCTGCACTAAATGCTAGTGCAAATATAAAAAAAAGAGCAATATATACTAGATTAAAATTGTGCATATAGGCTTCAAAAAATAGCCCAAACATTAGAAGTACAACAAAAAGACTAAAACGAGTAGCTCTTTGCTTAACTCTTCTACGAATTGATATGAATTTGCGAAAGAAGTTCACGACGTATCCGCTCTAAAGTATTTTTTCCCTCTTTGAAATTTAATCTATGCAAACATACCTCACCAACAACAGCTTGTAAATCATCAGGAATTGCAAAATCTCGTCCATGTAGATATGCCCAACTACGTATCATTGCAGTTAGAGCCAATGCTCCTCTTGTAGATAGACCGTAGTAAAAGAGTCCACTCTCTCTTGTAAAGGCTATAATATTTTGAAGATACTCAAGCATCTCATCACTTAGATATACCTCCTTTACCTCTCTTATAATCTTCATAATTTCATCTTGAGATAGTATTGGTAAAGGCTCATTAAAACTAGTTAAATTAATCTCTTCACCTAAGAGTATCTTACGCTCTGCCATCTTGTCTGGATAACCAATTCCAAATGAGCAAAAGAATCTATCAAGTTGTGAATGTGGAAGTAAAAAAGTTCCAACCTCTTCAAATGGGTTTTGTGTTGCAATTACAAAAAATGGCTCTTTAAGATGATAACTCTTACCATCTATTGTTATATATCCCTCTTCCATAGCTTCAAGAAGGGCAGATTGTGTCTTTGGCATAGAGCGATTAATCTCATCAGCAAGTAGAAATTGCGTAAAGATAGCTCCTTTTTTTAAAACAAAGTTTCCACTATTTTGGTCAAAATAGCTAACTCCTAAAATATCACTTGGTAGAAGATCGCTTGTAAACTGGATACGTCCAAAATCCAATCCCATAACTCTAGCAAAATTTTTTGCTAGAGTAGTCTTACCAACTCCGGGAATATCCTCTAACAAAACGTGTCCACCAGCAAAAAAAGCACAAAGTGTTAAGGTAATAATATGACGCTTTCCTAATAGATGACTCTCTATCTCATCAACAATTGGTATAAATTTGGGTGCAAGTATTTCATTCATAAATTTATCATATCATAAAATATTATATTATTTCATATATGTATCTAGCCTCTTAAACCAACCTCTCTTAAAACGCCAAATTTTACGCTTAGGCGGTGCAATTTTTATAAGACGACTTAAAACTCTATGAGAGGCTACCCAAAAAGCGTGATGTGGATTTGAATCATTTAAATTCATTCTTGTTAATACTTGATATAAACCCCAACCTTTACCTTGATAACGCTCTTTTTTATTAATCCCATCACCTTTAAAGTTTAGATAATCAATAAGAGTATAAGCCCCTAGTGAGTCAATATGCCCATTTCTCTTATATAAAAGTCTTTGATAATTTTGTTTTACAATCTTTCCCTCTCCATGCTCATTTGCATAAGCTAATATTTTTGGTATTGAGTGATTTAAGCGTTGAAGCATAAAGAGGGCTTGAAGTCCTTTTGTCTTGTCAAGAAAATTAGTTAGCTCTCTCATTCTTCTTGTATGTTTTACTTTAGCTCTATGCCACTGTTCATAACTATTCCAAATACAATGAGTTTTAGGAGATAGCCATCTAGGGGGTTTTGCACCGTGTGCTATTAAAAAAGCTATCATAGAGGGGAAAGACTCTTTAAACCAAAGCTGTTGATGAGATGTGTACCATATAAAATGTCCAATACCACAAGAGGCAAACTCTTCACCCCTATTCCACCAAACAAGTTGGCGACGCTCAGATGAGCCTTCATTTTGCCAAATACGATTAGCTATCTTCTCTGCTTCACTCTTACTTATATTTAATTTTGAGCCTTGAAGTAGAGATATGCTAAAAAGTACTATAAAGGCTATATATCTTCTATTAAACAAGCTCTTTCAACCTATTTAAAACTTCCTCAACGTGTCCTTTAACCCTTACCTTTTCCCACTTTTCCACAATAATACCATCAGGGTCAATTATAAAAGTAGAGCGAACAATACCCATATACTCACGTCCATAGTTTTTCTTCAACTGCCAAACTCCATAAGCCTTAGCAACGCTCTTATCCTCATCAGATAGTAGAGTTACTTTTAACTCTTTTTTAGCAATAAAGTTTTGATGTTTTCTTATACTATCTGGACTAACACCTAAAATAGTAGCTCCTAAGCTCTCAAACTCCCCTAGATATTTAGTAAAATCTATAGCTTCAGTAGAACAACCTGGTGTATTATCTTTTGGATAGAAATATAATACAACCCAACTCCCTGCTAAATCACGAAGACACACCTCTTCACTATCTTGATTTGCTAAACAAAACTCTGGTGCTTTCTCATCAATATTAGGCATAATAACTCCTTTAAAAAAGTGTTTGAAGTATATCAAAAGTGAGGAAACAATGGATAATAATCAAAAAGATAAGATATTAAGTCAAATAGAAGAGCTTATAACTTATGGAAGTAGCGATTTTAAAATAGAGCCTACTTTAATAAAATATTTAAGCTTAGAGGATTTAATATCTATAAGGGAGCGTCTTAAAGAGCAAAATAGAAATTTAAAAGATGAAGATAGAAAGTGGCTAGAGCAGTTTATAAAAGATGAATAATCTAGCTACTTCTACTATTTTAACTTTTAAAAAGATATTTCTCCTCTATAGAACAAAAAGAAGTAGATATAACCCTAATCCTGTTAGGGAAGTTAGAATAACTCCTACTAATGCAATCCAAGCATTACGTATATGACGTAGTGTGTATCCACCTGGTAAATTTTTCTCTTTAAAGTTGCGTTGGGCAAGAGCTAGAGTACGAACCCACCAATATAGACTTAAAATTGCTATTAATATATGCAAACTCAAATAGAGTTTAAAACCAATACCCATAGAGCTAAAGTCAATAGAGCCTTTTAGCCCTCCTTTTCTTACTCCATACTCAAACCAGCCAACTACAATTAGTGCTATAAAAAATACTATCCACTGATAATAACGGTGAAGGTCATACCACCCTTTACGAGCAATCAAAATACCCATAAATATAGCTACTGGAAGCAAAGATATGATAATAGTCATTATGTCCATAAAAAATGGAGCTTGTGTTCCTAAAAATCCCTTACTAAACATATACTCCATCAACTCCCCCCTCATTTTAAAAAATCACAACCGATTTTATATCTGTAAACTCCTCTAATGCAAATCTAGGACCTTCTCTCCCAACACCAGAGAGCTTAACTCCACCATAAGGTTGAATATCAAATCTAACAGTTGGAATATCATTAACAACAACGCCTCCAGCCTCAGCCTCTTTTATAAAAATTTGAGCATTTTTTAGTGAATTTGTAAATATTGAGTACTGTAAACCATAGGGTGAACTATTTATTTTATCTAGGGCTGTTTGCATATCAGGAACTGCTACCAAAGATACAATAGGAGCAAATACCTCTTCACATACAATCTTCATATCATCAGTAACATTTGCTAAAACTGTTGGAGGGAAAATCCCATCAATCTCTTCTCCACCTACAAGTATGTCCGCACCCTCATCTTTGGCACTAGCAACCCAACTCTTGGCACGATGTTTAGAATCTTCATCAATAAGAGGTCCCATAAAGGTATCATTATCATAGGGAGAACCAACTTTTAACTTTTTTGTCTCTTCAGCCATCAATTTAGAAAACTTTTCATATACCTCTTTATGTACGTATATTCTTTGAAGTGAAATACATACTTGACCACTATTATAAAATGAGCCAAAAGCACATTTAAAAGCAGCATCAGCTAAATTGGCTTTGGCATCTATATATGTAGCTGCATTTCCACCTAGCTCTAAAGAGACCTTTTTAATCCCAGCCTTTGAAGTAATAATTTTTCCTACTGGCACAGAGCCAGTAAAACTAATTACTCTAGGAATTGAGCTTTTTACTAAGGCAGAGCCGACCTCTGCATCTCCATAGACGACACTCAAGGCATCTGGAACTGCATATTCTGAATCTATAAATAGTTTTGCAAGTTTATAAGCACATAAAGGGGCTTCAGGCGTTGGTTTAAGTACAACAGCATTACCAGCTCCAAGAGCTGGTGCAATTTTATGAACTATAAGATTTAATGGAAAGTTAAAAGGGGTAATGCAAACAGCTACTCCTACAGGAACTCGTTTCCAATATGCCATAGAGTCTCTTCCACTAGGTGTTGCATCACTAGGAATTGTCTCACCACCAAAACTAATAAGTTCTTTAGCTGTTAGCTCAATAGTCTCTGCACATCTTTGTACCTCTATACGAGCAAATTTGATTGGTTTAGCAACCTCATCAACGATAAGTCTAGCAAAATCCTCTTCATTTTCCCTAATCTTTTTAGCAACATCTTCTAGCCAAGCAATTCGTTGATATAAAGGAGCTTTAGCACTCACCTTGCTAGCAACTTTAGCAATCTCTAATGCTCTATTTGCATCTTCTACACTACATACAGGATAACGGCTAACAAGCTTTTTATTATATGGATTTATTCTCTCAATTAAACTATCCTTCTCCTCTACCTTTGAGCCAAGAAGAATCTTAGCAATACGCTCTCCATCTCCTGCAAATAGATTAAATAGTGCCATCATCTACTCCTTTTTAATAATGATTTTATAGCGATTATAATAAAAAGTCTATAGTCCAATTTTACTCTTTATCACAATAACTCTTCTTTAAAATAAATTTCCAAATAAAATCTTTTATAGCCAATAAAATACAATATATCCATAAAATATCCATAACCCACCAACGTGGATAATCGACAACTTTGATTAAAAAAGGATACCCTAATATCATAATCCATTTAAAATAGTAAAAGAATAAAATTCCAGCTCCATAAACTTCTCTAAAAAAAATTTTCATCATTTAAAAATCCTATTCCATAAATGTTTAAAAGGATGTTTTACTCTTCTTATAGAATGTTTCAAAGGGTATTTTACTCTTCTTATAGTATCTAATATACCATTATTAATATTTCTAAAGATACTATCACTATTTCTAATATTAGGAAAAAATGCACTAAAGATACTTCTAACTAGCTCTAAATGAGGCCCATCTATATGCAATTTACCGTCCCAACTAATATGCCCTGTAATATCTCCAATACCTATATATCTTCTATGAGTTATAGCCTTTAACCAATCTATTCTTAATAACTTTAAACGGTAAGAGGCACTAGAAAAACCTGATGGTATTTTAGTCTTAGCATTACTCAAAAGTATATCCGCTAATTTAGTAGAAATAGAAGTTTGACTATAGACTATATTATTTTTAATATCTCCACTACTTTTAGTATAAAAATTTATGGTGTTTCCTAGAAATTTAAGTTTTTTAAATCTTTTTAGGTTTAGTAAACTATTAAATGAAACCTGAAAATTTCCATTAAGTGGCTGTATTGATGTAAAATTTATATCGCCATTAATAGGACTATGTTTTCCTACTAAAAATGGTGGAAGCTCTAAAAAATTTTGTATCTTTCTAGCATTTAATCTATTTACAGTTAAATTCAAATCACTATTATTATACTTGTATGATACTCTCCCATCAAATAGTTGTGCCTCTCCATCTATTTTCAAGTTATTTTTATCCTCTTTAGACGAATTTAACTCTCCATCTAAAGCTACAAAATATCCTAGTGAGCCAACTCTACCATTTGGGTGAAAAAGTCTTAAATGAGATACTCTAACAATATATTTCCCATTAGATATATTGATTATCTTAGGAATATACTTTGATACTATTTTAGAGCTATTTTGACCATTATGGGGTATATCTACTTCCATATAGACACGACCCTCAACCTTAGGCTCTTTACCTGCTAAAATAAATAGATTTGATAATTTTACATTACTAACTTTTGTCTTAACACCATAAATCTTTCCATCTCCAAACCAAAGACGATAGCTAAGTGGTGATTCATTAGCATATAAGCCATCTCCAAGAGTATAAAAAGAGGAGGGAGTACCATAGAAATACCCTTTTATATCTATATGTGTCATATATTTTCTATCTTTTATCTCTATAAAATCTCCCCAAGATTTATATGAGAGATTAAAATTTAGACCTATCCATTTGACTCTACCATTAGCCTCAAAATGGAGAGTTTTATCTATATTCCCTTTACATTCTATATAATCTAGTGATAGTTTTATATATGTTAGAATTAACCTATGTTCTGTAAATTTATGCTTCAAATATAAATTGGCAATTGGAAGGATTATATGCTTGTTCCCAATAGTAGTATAAAATACTACTAGAAATATGGATACTATTATAAAAAATATAATAACTACTTTTTTCACTACATTCATTAAAATAATCCTTTCAAAATTTTCTTAATATGATTTTTTCTATTTTTTATCTCTTTAGGAATTACTTTTTTAATCTCCTTTTTTATACTTTTATTCTCTATTACTTTTAATATTTTTGTTTGAAGTACGGCTTTAGTATTAGAGCCAAGTTTTATCCTTTTCAATGAACCATATATCTTTAGATGATAAGTTCTATCCTTTACTTTAATAGTTAAAATGGCATCAATATGCTCTTTTGCCCTATCTATTTTACCATCATTAATTTCTAATATGATATTAGGAGAAGTTGCATTAAAATTAAAATGTACAATATCTGCACCTATACGAGCATTAAATAGTAATTTAGAAAAGTACTCTTTTGTTATATCTTTGTGTAGTAGTAGAGATATAGCACTACTAAAAGTTTTAGATACCAACATAACTTTATTAGAACTTAGCTTTAATATACCCTCTTTAGTTGTGGTATTGTATATTAAACTGCCCTTTGCTTTTCCATCTAATAGAGGTGTAATATTTAATGCCCACATAAGCCTTTGTAAATCTATATCAACACCTTTACTCTGTAATACATCACCTTCTAAAGAGTAGATAATACTTCCACCCCAATCAGAACTTACACCACTAATATTTATTTTTTCAAACCCATCAAATTTTCCACTTATATTTAATGGACCTCTATAGTTATGATGAATTAAGCTCTTAATATAACTTAAATCAGCTATTTTAAGTGTATATCCACTGTGAAATTTTTTTAAAGGTATCTGATAATTTATATTATTAAAGATAATCTCTAATAGTTTTGTATGAATAGATGCTCTAGCTTGGATATTATCTTTTTCAAATATACCACTACTTATAAGTTTTACAGCCAAAGGGTACTCTAAATTAATATTATATAACTCCTTTAAAGATTTATTATTCAATATCCCTTTTAGTTTAAGTTTAAAATCCCCTTTTTTAGAGATTAAATCTTTAAAATTTATACTACCTTGTAAACTACTATGTCTTGTAAATGGTATAGGAATTGCTACTATTTTTGATACAACTTTAGGATTTAATCCTTTAAACTTCAATTGTAGATTATTTCCTTTATAGAAATACTCTATAACTCCACCTAAAGCCTTTGTTTTACCAGAAACTTTTATCATATTTAGAATTGGAAGATAAGATACTTTTCCACTTAATTTTGCTCTATATTTATCATCAAGCATAGAGAAGAGTTCTATATTATGTAGATTTAGCATCTTAAGAGTATATTTTCCTTCAAATGCTCCACTACTCCACTCATACTTAAAAGTCGGAAACAAAAGAGTTAAAATAGAACTTTTATAATCCCCTCTTGCAATAATAAGACTCTTTTTAAAATTACCTTTACTATGAATAGAAAAACTCTCTTTCCCACCTATATCTCTACTAGTAAGTTTAATAAACTCTTGACGATTCCAAATACCTTTAGCTTTTAAATTATAAGTACCATTTAAAGGTGAAATATCTTTAAAATTGATTTCACCATCTAAGGTACCAGTATCTACAACTGGTCTTTGTCTTAACATATCAAGTACTAAAGGTAAGTATGCCTTGTGAAGAGCTAATTTTAAATGATTATTCTCATAAAAAATTCTACTCTTACCGCCTAAACTAGAACTTTGCCCCTTAAATCTAAAATATTTTCTTTTTATATTTGCTAAACATACACCTTGCATCTGCCAATGACCGTGAATGGACTTAGGTGTTATACCTTTTAAAGCAGATAAATCTGCTATATCTACACTACATCTACTCTTAAATCTACTAAAGGATAGATTACTTTGAATCTTTCTTAAAGATAAGTTAAATATTGGACTATTAAGGGTAATATCTCCTCCAATCTCTCCTCTTTCTATATGGAGTTTTCCATTTAATAGTGCATCTTTTATAGGAGGTAAATTTATTTTTAACTCTTTTTTTAAGCTTCTTCTATCTACTTTAGTACTACTAATATATACAAGAATATCACCTTTTGATTGATTAGAGTTGGGATATATGGTATCTATACTAATATCCAAAAGTCCAGATATATATGGGGAGATATTATTAAGAATAAGTAGATTTGAAATCTCTACTCTAGCACCCTTTGCTTGAATTTTATATATCTTTTTATCTTTAAACAAAAGGATATATGCAACTTTTCCACCAAAAGTATTACCCTTTCCTATAAGTTTAAATAGATATGGCACTCCAATAGCCTTACCTATAACATTTAGATTGACTTTATATCTATTTTTCTTATATTCAAGCTCTTTAGCCCAAACTCTATAAGGAAGATTAAAATATCCTCTAAACCAATTTATATATCCTTTAGTTTCAAAATGAATTGTATTATCTATTTTAGCATTAAACTCAATTGAAGATGGTCGTATTTTAAGTAGTGTTACTTCTACTTTATGTTTTGGAATTTTATATTTGAAATATAAATTTGCAATAGGTAAAATGATATAACGCTCTCCAGGAGCTGATAGGAATACCCATACAAAAAGTACCCAAATAGCTATAAGAGAGTAGAAGAGCCTCTTCATAAAAAACCCCATAATTTTTATGGGTATTATATCAAAGCCCTAAATTGAAATATTATAAATTAAATAGCTCCTAGAGCCTTTTTAACATTATCATCTGCCATTGATATGTTCCACTCAGGCTCCCAAACCACCTCTATCTCAACATCTTTCACACCATCAACACGTATCTCAACAGCATCTTTTACCCACTGTGTAAGCATTTGATGAAGTGGACAACCTCTAGTAGAAAGAGTCATAACCACCTTTACATTACACTCATCATCTATAATAGCATCATATATTAAGCCCATCTCTACAAGATTAAATCCAACCTCTGGGTCAATAACATTACTAATAGCATCATATACAGACTCTTTAGTTATATTACACATTACTTCTCTTCCTTTCTCTTTTTACCAAATTCAAGCATCCACTTTACACTTACTAGCATAAATCCAGCACCTCCGATTAAGAGTGCTACACCACCATAGTATAGGTCATTCCACTTTATAAGAATCCCAATTCCAGCAATAATTACACCAGTTGCACTAAGAATAAATTCAAAATCTGCCATCTTTTTAGGGTACATCTCATTTAGCATTGGAACACGCTCTTTTCCTACTAATGGACTAAAACGCTCAAACCATACTAAAAATGGAATAATTTTATATAGGTGTCCTGTAATAAGAAATGTTACAAAGCCCATTACTAAAAACCAAACTGCTGATAGCAAAATAGACTCTACATCAAAAATCAAAGAGATGATAGATAGCAACATTGCTACTACTAAAGAGCCGTAACCAAAGAACATAGACCTAGCCCATATATCATTCTCTTTTCTAGCACGAACTTTATATATAAGCCAAACTTGATTGATATAAAATCCTATTGAGACAAAGATAATAAGCAAAGCAACAAGACGACCAAAGCTAAAGCCAATTAATGTAGAAAATAGATGTAAAATTACACCACCTACCATTAAATTGAATGCTCTATTAATTGATGTTTCATCAAAGCCGTGAGCCAAACCAAACATAGGTAATAAAATTAGAGATAGACCTATAATGGTCAATACTACATAACCACCCAAGACTAAAATGGCATGAGTTCCTAGCCACCAAGAGATGTCAATATTGACACCAGCTCCAATAGCTAGAGTCATAATAAATCCTACAACTATTCCAGTAGTTAAAAATAGATTAGCAGCTACAGCAGTTTTGACTGTAAGGGTGATATTTTTAACTCTTTTTAGAGTCATAAGTGTATCATATAGATAGATAAGCATTGATGTAAGTACAAGCAATCCTCCATAAGGAAGTAGTGCAGAAATCCACCAAAAACCAATCACCATCAATATAGTTCCAATTAGCATTATTGGCCAAATAACATAATATAAATCAACACTGTAGTGTCCAACCTCAACAACTACAGGAATAAGCTGTGCCATAGCTCCAAATATTATTATCATCACAAATCCAAGAAGATATAGATGAACCCACCCTGCAATATGAGGGTCAAAATGACCCAATATTGGATCCATAAAAAGAAGTGCAACTGTTGCTAAAAAAAAGAAGATTGAACCAATTATAAAAAATGGAGCAATCATCTTAAATGGAGGTGCATAATCCTTTGATATAGAAAACATTACTTAAATTAACCTTCACAATGAGTATCACTAAGATTAGCCACTTCACTAGCACCATCTTTATAAGAAAATACTAATTTAACTCTTCCATCAGGAAGCTCTTCATCACTAATTTTATAGTTATTTTCAACTTTGGCTAAAAGTCCCATAGGTTTTTTGTGGTTAATCATAACAAGTCTCTTATTTGAATCATCAATAAATTTTAGTCCTGCCATTGCATTAACCATTGGTTCAGGGGGACCACACTTAGATGTATCAAACTCATAGATTTGAGTCTCACCATCTTTATAAGTAAAAAAAGGAACAGTCGCTCCAGGAACTTCTATTTGCTCTTTTGTAAAATCTGACATATTTACTCCTAATTAAAATATAAGAGCATTATAGAGTGTAAAATCTATTAAGTAGTTGATTTAAATCAAGATGTGAGTAAAGAGATACTTTTCTCTTTTAGGCTCTAGGGAACTTCTCTTTAATAAACTCTTTTACCATTTTATCAAAGAGTATCATACGATTTTTACCCTTAGGAAGTTCTCCTCTTAATCTCTTCATTTTATTAAGAAAATTATCTATTCCATCTGGTAAAAGCTCTTCAAACCATTGGCGAATATATTTAGCAAAAGCAGGAGATACTCCAGAAGTAGAAAATATCACAGTTAAATCTCCTCTTTTTAGATAAGAAGGGAATATAAAATCACAATAGTCCTTATTATCTACACTATTTACTAAAACACGACTCTCTCTAGTCTCTTCAAAGATTTGTCTATGTAAATTTATAGTATCAGTAGCAACTACTACAATATCATACTCAAGTGCCTCCCTAGCACGATAAGGGCGAACTAAAAGAGTTAAACAGTTATCTTTAGATATTTGATAAATCTCCTCTCTTACCTCTTTAGTAACAATTACAATCTCTTTTGTAAAATCAATAAGTTTCTCTAACTTATCTTTTGCAATCTTTCCACCACCAACTAATAGGACTCTCCTATTTTCTAACTGTATAAAAGCAGGGAAATATGGCATCAAAGCTTCTTTTTTAAATCTCCGTGATAAACAACACTCTTAGGGTCAATCTCCTCTTTTGTACAACGCTCTAGTAAATCTGGTACATCAGAGGCACTCTCAAGCTCTTTAAAGGCTTCATCTAAATCCTCTTGATAGGTCATCATCATTTCAGCTGAGATTATATGTTCTACACGTTGAATCTCCATAATCTTTGCAATCTCTTCATTTACATCTTCTGCTTCAATAGTTACAATGATTTTACCACTACTCTTTTCACCAAAGTGGTACTCGCAAACCCCACTACTATTACACCAATTTATAATCTCATCATAATACTCAGGCATACATCTAACTACAATACTTGATATATTCATTTTATCTCTCCTATTTGAGTTTCCACATCATAATGGTTGAATCGTGACTAGCACTAAAAAGAGTATTTTCATCTGCAAAAATAATTTTTGTTAAAACACTCTTTTGACCCTTTAAGGTATATAGCATACTCTTATTTAGCAAATCATAAATTGTAATACTATTGTCATCATTCATAGCATAAGCTCCTAATTTTGCTAAAGGACTTATAGCAACAGCATATACAAAAAAGTTACTTTTAAAATAACCTTTTTCTGAACTACTTAAATTGAAATAAGAGGCTCTTCTATCTTGACCACCTGCAACTATCCAATCTTTAGAGATTGCTACACTAAAAATATTATCTAAATGAAGCCCTTTTATTCTCTTCAAAACTTTAGCATTTTCTACATCAATTACAACGATTTCTCCACTCTCACTTGCAAATACTCCTCTTTTTCTATTTCTATCTAAAGCAAAATTGGAGAATTTTGAGTCATTAATTTGATGTCTATATATCTCTTTTTTAGATTTAATATCATAAAGGACTACTTCATTACCTAATGTTGCATATAGGATTTTATCTTTAGTTATAAATTTAGCTTTAATAATATTTTGACGATTTGAAGCTCCTAAAAGTTTAGTTACTTTAGAACCTTCCATCACTCTTAAATCACTAAAACCACCCTCTCCACTATCACTTAAAATTAAATATCTATTAGCAATTTTATCAACACTAAAGACCTTATCATCAATAGGGTCTCCCATAAAATCTTTTACTTTAGGTAGATGAAGGAGTGTAGTAATCTTGAAGCTTTTCAAATCTACACTCTGAAGACTTCCGTGGTCTGTTGCTATCAATAGGGTATTGTCCTTTAAAACAATATCATTAACTATACCATCAGCCTCTATCTCTTTAATTGGATTAAGAGTCTTTCCCCCCGCCATGAGATAAGTTGTCAATAGTATTAAAGTAGATAAAAAAAATTTCATATACTAAGCCCTTTTCTTTTTATAGCAAGAGTCTCAAGAGTCTCTAAAACAATCTTAGCAATTTTATCTTCATCTAAATTACTCAAAACACCATATAAATCCTCTTCAGCATCAAAAAAATCATCAAAAGCTTCAACTTTAGCTAATTTTTGAGGTATTTTTGCAAACAGCTCATCACCTAAAGCCTCTTGGATTCTCTCTGGTAAATAGATCATCCAGTTATACTCCGTTGGGTCAATAACCTCAGCCTCATCTGCTTCCTCTTCTACATTTGCATCAACAACAACAAAAAAACGCTCCTCATCTAAATCCTCATCATCAAAAAATGCCATTAAATTTGGATACTTTTCAAGTAACTCATCTCTATTACTCATAACATAACCTCCTAAATAATTCCTATACTATTTTACTAAGACAATAGCTAAAATAATTACTAAAATTAATCTAAAGCTTTATAAAAAATTGCACCACTTGGACATCTACTCATACAAAATCCACACCCTGTACAACGATTATCATCAATTACTGGATTAAACATTCCATTAAATATTATGGCATCGTCAATGCAAGGCTCCAAACAAGCAGAACAGATAGTACCAAAATGTGCTATACACCGTTTTGAATCTATATAAAAATTTGCATTTATCTGCTCTTGCCCACTATCTATATCCAATACATTAAGTTCACACGCCTTAGCACAAGCTTCACAAAAAGTACACCCTTTATCTTTGAAGTTTAAAGTTGGTGTTTTATCAGCTTGTATAACTATAATCTCCTCTTCACAATCAGTAACACAAGCTTGTGTCTGACATAATGGACACTGACTCAAAAAAAGAGATATATCCTTATGATAGGGTGGACGTAAAATAGGCTTAAACTTCTCTTTTTTCCTATCCCCTAGGGGAAGCAGAGAATTGAAAAATTCTCTCCTATTTTGCATTTTTACTTAACACCTTCATCAATTACTTTAAGAAGATTAGAGTGTTCCATCTGCTTTTTATTTATGAAATCTGGTTTAAATGTATTACCTACTAGAGGTTTAACATTTGCTTGAGGTACGTGACACTGTGTACAGTTAAAACGTGCTGGATTTAACTTTTTTAGCTTTTTAAACTTGGCAATTGTTATATCAGTAGCATTAGAAATAACTTTACCATCTTTAACTACATCACCCTTTTTATCTAACTTAGTAGATGGACGGAAATCTGTAAAGTGAGATTCAGGAATTGGAGTAGCTCCTACACCCTTAGCAACATTTGGCATATGGCAACCCAAACATTGATTACTTTTAGTAGTAATAGGTACTAGACCCTTTATACTATGAGGAATAAGTGGTGGAGCATTGACATAAGAACGCTCAAATTTTGGTGCAGAACCTGGTGCTGGTCTATTATAAGTAACTATTGGCATATTGGTAGCACCCTTTAAGCCACTTTTACGTAGTCCCAAATCGGTCTCATCAATAACCTTTTTAGTTCCTAAGTCCTCTTTTGCAAGTCTTGCTTTATCTGCCACTTTTGCATTGATATCTATCACTTTTGGAGCAGATTTAGCTTCTGCTTTTGTGGGAGCTTTAGCACCACCTTTTATAGACTCAGCAATAGCATTCATATCAGCTTGACTTAAAGATGCTACTTGACCTTTCATAAGTCCTTTCATAGCACCACCATAAGAGCCATTTTTATACCCTTTAAGTGCTTTTACAATATCCTCTTTTGACATATCTTTTACAATTTTTGATTTGCCTAAAGCTTTCTTTTCAAAGTTTTTTCCATGACACCCTACACAAGCAGCTGTACTCGCACCATAGAGTGCAGAGGCAGCCAATAGTGAACCAATAGTCATAACTTTTATAACTTTTGTCATTTTTTCTCCTTTAACTTTTTTTATTTAAATCTCTAATACTAAAACCTAAAGCTTCATCATCACAGACATCAACACAGCGACCACAATTGGTACACTCTTTACCTGCAACAAATTCACTACGCTTACCAATCATACTTAAGACTTCAACTTCAGGGCAGACTACTTTACATTTCATACAGAGGGTACAATTTTCACTTGTATGCTTAACTCTAAATATATTGCGACTTCCAATAACAGAATGAACAGCACCTAAAGGACATATATGTCCACACCAGCCATTTTTAACAGCAAAAAGGTCAAATAGAAAAATAGCTACAAGTAAACCAACACCACTACCAAAACCTAAAATAATCTCACCATTATAGATGGTGGTAAAGGCTACTCCTCGATTAAAAATCGTAATAGGGCTAATTACTTCAAATGCTGCCAAACCACTAATTGCAGATACTATAAGGGCTAAAACAACTATATAGTAACGAAGGTTCCTAGATATCCAAACTTTTCTCTCAATCTTATCAATTAATAGTTTACGGCGAAGCCAAGCTGCTAAATCTGTAATCATATTAACTGGACAGACCCAACTACAAAAAGCCCGACCACCAATTAAACCATAAAAGAGAGCTATAAGTCCTGCTCCAACTAAAACATTAACTCCAACCATAGCACCAGTTGCAAAAATTTGTAATAGTGCAAAAGGG
Source organism: Nitratifractor sp. (assembly GCA_015491955.1). Taxonomy (GTDB): domain Bacteria; phylum Campylobacterota; class Campylobacteria; order Campylobacterales; family Sulfurovaceae; genus Nitratifractor. Next base: position 89,571 of record WGFZ01000067.1, read on the forward strand.
TCAGATAGTGGAACTTTCCCAAATAGTAGTGATGTAGATAAATCACCTTTTAAAATACTCCAACCATAGGCATTACCCATAAAATATAGAAAGAGGAGTGAAATTTGAACAAATCTTCGTAAAATAAGATATTTAATATTACTCCATTTCATATCAATACTCCACCCCTCTATTTAGATAATCTTCTGGTTTTTTAGCACTACGTTTATCGTGAGTTGTTATATCTTTCCCAATACGTTGTTTAACTCGTTGTTGGTCTTTTTTATCCCAACCTTTAACATAATGGTCTCCAGGTTTACCAAGAGCTATCTCTTTTGGTAAAACAAAGATAGCTGGTTTTTCAGTTACACAAGCCTTCTCACACATTCCACACCCTGTACAGTGATTCATATCAACAACTGGTTTTAAAAAGGCGTGTTTACCAGTCCTCTCATTCTTATCATACTCCAAACGGATTGCTTTATCTAGTAGAGGACAAGCTCTATAACAAGCATCACATTGTAAACCCCAAAAAGCTATACAAGAGTTACTATCTACAACCGCCAAGCCCATATCCATCATTGTAAAATCAAGCTCTTTAGTCTTAGGATTAGTAACACTCTTTATATCTAAAGCACCCGTTGGACAGATAGTAACACAAGGAATATCATCACACATATAACAAGGAACATCTCTAGGTTTAAAAAAGGGAGTTCCTATAGTAACACTATCTTCAGCTTTAGCCATCTTCAAGGTACTAGGACGTGGACGACCACTATCTCTATCAATATTACTAGGACGGTTATAACAAGCTTCAGCACAGAGACCGCACTTAATACAGCTTTTTAAAAAGTCCTCCTCATCTAAAGCTGCAGGTGGGCGAAGTGTAAGAGGAGAACTCTTGGCCTTTTGGGTATATCCAGCCCATAGCAATCCTCCCATTAATCCCAAACCTGTAGCATATGCAAGGTCTGTAAAAAACCGTCTTCTAGTGCTAATTGGTCTCTTTTTTACTTTTTCGCTCATAAACTATCCTACTTTACGCCTTATATATCTTAACAGCACACTTCTTGTAATCTGTCTGTTTTGACATTGGACAAGTTGCATCTAGTGTTACTTTATTGATTAGTACACGCTCATCAAACCAAGGAACAAACACTAAACCACGTGAAGGTCTATTACGCCCACGAGTCTCAATACGAACTTTAACTTTTCCACGTCTTGACTCTACCCATACCAAATCGCCATTTTTAAGCCCTTTAGCCTTGGCATCTTTTGGATTCATATAACAAAGTGCCTCTGGAACTGCACGGAATAGCTCAGGTACTCTCATAGTCATTGTTCCACTATGCCAATGCTCTAGTACACGACCTGTACATAGCCAAGTATCATACTCTTTATCTGGCATTTCTGGTGGATCCATATATGGACGAGCAAATATTTTTGCCTTATTTGCTAAAGATTTTTTATTTTTATCTTTAACTCCCTTTAAGTCTCCACTAGGTAATTTCTTAGCAAGTGGTCCATAGAATGCAAACTCTTTTATACCTGCCTCTTTTGCGTGTTTAGCTGCATAAGGGTCATATTTAGTATTAAATCTCCAGAAGGTCTCTTTACCATTTACAACAGGCCACTTGAGTCCACGTACTTTATGGTAGGTAACAAAGTCAGCAAGGTCGTGTCCGTGTCCTCGTCCAAAACTTGCATACTCTTCCCATAGGTATTGATGTAACATAAATCCATAACCCTTAAAGACTTTTCCATCACTACCTTTTACATTACGACTATCACCCAAACACTCAGAGTTATCAAAACCTTTTTGAGGGAACTTATTTAAATCAATTGGATATTTTTTCTTAGCTCTTTCATTTGCATATAAAATTTCAAACATAGTAGTATCAGGTTTATATCCCATTTTTTGGGCTGCTTTACGTACATCAGGAAGTTTTTTACCATTTCTAAGGGTATATTCACCCCAAAGGTCATTTACAGTAAATCGTTTAGATAGTTCAACCCACTGCCAAGTATCACTCATAGCTTCACCAACAGGTACTACTTGCTGACGCCAATGTTGTGTACGACGCTCTGCATTTCCATAAGCTCCCCACTTCTCATAAATCATTGCACTAGGAAGAACTAAGTCTGAAACCATAGCTGAGATTCCTGGATATCCGTCAGATGTTACGATAAAGTTATCCATCTCTCTTGCTGCTCTAATCCAATGTTTAGCATTTGCACTATCTTGGTATGGATTAGCAACATTAACCCAAGCAAATTTAATAACACCATCTTCAATATCACGGTGAATCTTCATAATATGCTGATTTCCTACAGGGTTGAGCGTACCTTCAGGAATATGCCAAATCTTCTCAGCAATCTTTCTATGTTTAGGATTTTTAACCATTAAGTCCGCAGGAAGACGATGAGCAAATGTTCCAACTTCACGAGCAGTTCCACAAGCTGATGGCTGACCTGTAAGAGAGTATGCCCCACTACCTGGTTTAGCTTGTTTATTTAGTAGGAAGTGAACATTATAGCTAAGAGTATTATCCCAACTTCCACGAGTATGTTGATTCATTCCCATTGTCCAAAATGATACTACTTTACGGTCTTTTTCAATATATAAATCTGCTAAAGCTTTAAGCTTTTTCTTAAAGGCTTCTAAATCCTCATCAGGATCACCTTTTGATATTTTGGCTACATAATCAAGTGTATAAGGCTCTAGTGATTTTTTATACTCATCAAAGCTAATCATCCAGTGCTTGAGTGTTCCAGCACTATTTTTCATCTCATCACCAGCTTTATAACCATAAGGCTCTAGTGCAGGACCTTCCAATTCACCAACTTTTTTAGCCATCTCTTTTTTGATAATTTCCATCTCTTTGGCATCATATTTACCAGCTGAACCATCAGGACGTACTGGAGTTAAAGACTTTTCGCCCTTACGACGCATTCCATAGCCAATATTAACTGGACCTGCTGTAAATACAATATGCTCTTTTACAAAATCCCAATCAATTGCCTCTGGGTGGTTATATACAATCTCTCTAGCAACATAGTTCCAAAGTGCTAAATCTGTATTTGGTCTAAATATAATTTCAAAATCAGCTAAGTCTGAACTTCTTGTTCTATATGTAGTTATATTTACAATTTTAACTCTATCTGGATTAGATAGTTTTCTATCTGAAACACGAGACCAAAGAATTGGGTGCATCTCTGCCATATTTGAACCCCAACTAATAATAGTATCTGTAAGTTCAATATCATCATAACAACCACTTGGCTCATCAATTCCAAATGTCTGATAGAATCCAACAACAGCTGATGCCATACAGTGTCTAGCATTTGGGTCAATTGCATTAGAGCGGAATCCCGCCTTCATCATCTTTTGAGCAGCATACCCCTCCATAATGGTATATTGACCAGAACCAAATACACCAACTCCTTCAGGTCCACTAGCTTTTAGGGCTTTTCTGATATATTTTTCCATCTCATCAAAAGCTCGTTTCCAACTAATAGGCTTAAATTTACCCTTTTTATCAAACTCACCTTTTTCATTCATACGAAGTAGTGGTGTTTTAAGGCGGTCAGCACCATACATAATCTTAGCAGTAAAATAACCCTTAATACAGTTAAGACCTCTATTAACTGGAGCTGCAGGGTCTCCTTTGACTGCTACAATCTTTCCACCTTTAGTAGCTAACATAATACCGCAACCTGTTCCACAAAAGCGACAAACTGCTTTATCCCATCGCCAACCATCTTCACCTTTTACAGCTTCTGCTTTTACCTCATCAGGAACTGAAATACCCACTGCACTAGCAGCAGCAGCGGCTGCTGAACTCTTCAAGAAATCTCTTCGGTTCATTCCCATTTTAACCTCCTATATATTTTACGTAATAGCTATATTCTATCTCTTTATTATTTTAAAGCTATTGACTAAAATCAATTAAAATATCCATTGATAACTATCAAGTAAAGAGTTATCCCATTTTAGTACAATCAAAACAATTTAAAATATAATTGGGGGTATTAAATATGCAAGAGGAGTTACTCTATAAGATGCAAAACTCTTTTCCTTTAGTAAATAGACCTTTTAAAAGTCTAGCAGATGAACTAAATAGTAGTGAAGATGCCGTTTTAAAAAAGGTGAACCGTTTAAAGTCTGAAGGTATTATACGCCAGACCTCTGCTATTTTTGATACTAAAAAGCTAGGTTATCACTCCTCATTGGTAGCCTTTAAAGTATCAGAAGATAACATTGAATCTACCGCTAAGATTATAAATTCTCACCCAGGAGTTAGCCATAACTATCTACGTAATCATGACTTTAATATATGGTTTACTATTGCAGTTGCACCAGATTCAAAATTGGGTCTAAATACCACTGTAGAGCTATTAAAAGATATTAGTGGTGCAAAAGAGGCAATTATTCTTCCTACATTAAAGATGTTTAAAATCTCTGTTAAGCTAGATACTACAGGAAAACAGAGTAAGAAAGAGAAAATCCACAAGAGAGTATATAAGAAGTTAAATATGACTCCACGCCATTTTGCTGTTATCCGTGAGCTACAAAAGGATATTCCTATTGTTAGTGAACCCTTTGCTAGTATAGTAGATAGATTAAATATGGATTATGAAGAGCTATTTTCTATTGCTAAAGAGCTTCAAGATGCAGGTATTATGAGACGTTTTGCTACCATACTAAACCACAGAAAAGCAGGATTTAATGCCAATGCTATGAGTGTTTGGGAAGTGCCAGAAGAGATGGGAGAAGAGATGGGTAAAAAGATAGCAGAGTTTAGAGCTGTAAGCCACTGTTATCTACGTCCAAAATATCCAAATTGGCCATATAATCTATTTGCAATGGTTCACGCTAAAAGCCAAGAGGCTTGTGATGATATTATTCAAGAGATTGCAAAAGAGACAGGATTAAATAATTTTGACAAGCTCTACTCTACAAGAGAGTTTAAAAAACAGAGGCTTGTCTATTTCGACTCTAGCTTTGAGAAGTGGGAAGAGGAAAATGGATAATATTATAATAGGAAGCTCTCACGCATCGCCTCCTCAATTTCTTCAAACTCAAAAACTCCATTGGTAAAGAGATTAAAAGCTAAAACTCCTTGATAAAGTAGCATATCGCTTCCATCTTTAGTAGGGAGATTGAACTCTTTGGCTAAATTTAAAAAAGGCGTCTGCTTACCATAGATTACATCTACTGCTCCATTACTCCTTTTCAATATAGCTTCTAAAATCTCTTTTGGGGCAGGAAGGGTATTATCATTTAGACCAGCAGAGGTCATATTTACTACTAAATCATAACTTTTAGGTGTAAAATCCTCCCAAGTATATGTAGCAAAACCCTTCTCCTTAAATGACTCTAATCTACTTTTACTACGATTAAGGATTGTTACATTGTATCCTTCCTCTTTTAATATAACAGCACTAGAACTAGCTGTCCCTCCAGCACCTAAAAATAGAATCTCTTTAGTACTCTTTAGCTCCTCCACCACACGCAAAAAACCAGGAGCATCAGTGTTATAGCCTTTAAGTTCTCCATCTCTTAAAATAATGGTATTTACCGCTCCTACTCTCTTAGCAAAATTATCAAGCCAATCACAAGCACTAAAAGCATACTCCTTGTGTGGAACAGTGATATTTATTCCACTAAGTCCAAGTTTTAAAAAAGTATCTTTAAGCTTTTTGCCATCTTCTAAGAGGTAACGAGTATAACAAGCCTTATATTTTAAGTTTTGAAAGGCTCTATTGTGCATTAGAGGGGATAGAGAGTGGCTTACAGGATTACCAAAAATGGCAAATAGTTCCTTTTGCATATATAAAAACTCCTTCAAGGTAAAATTTGTAATAATAGTAGCAGATTTATAAAGGAGTATTATGAAAATTGACCTACACAACCATACCCCATTATGCAATCACGCTGAGGGTGATATAGAGACTTTTGTTAAAACTGCTATTGAAGTAGGAATTGATATTTTTGGTTTTGCTGACCATGCTCCAATGGATTTTGATGAGAAGTATCGTATGAATTTTGAACAGATGAAAGAGTATGAAG
>WGFZ01000068.1 GCA_015491955.1 Nitratifractor sp.
AAAGTAAAAGCTTACTTTGGTAAAGAGCTAAACAAATCTGTAAATCCAGATGAAGTGGTTGCAATTGGTGCATCTATTCAAGGTGGAGTATTAACAGGTGATGTTAAAGATGTATTGTTGCTTGATGTTACACCTCTTAGCCTTGGAATTGAGACTCTTGGTGGGGTAACAACTAAGATTATTGAGAAAGGGACAACAATTCCAGTTAAAAAGTCTCAAATATTCTCAACAGCGGAGGATAACCAACCAGCAGTTAGTATCCATGTAGTCCAAGGTGAAAGAGAGTTTGCAAAAGATAACAAATCTCTTGGAATGTTTGAGCTAAGTGGTATCGCACCAGCACCTAGAGGAGTGCCACAAATTGAGGTAACATTTGATATAGATGCAAACGGTATCTTGACAGTATCAGCTACCGATAAATCAACTGGTAAATCTCAAGAGATTAAAATCACTGGTTCATCAGGACTAAGTGAAGAAGAGATTCAAAGAATGGTGCAAGAGGCAGAAGCTAATAAAGCAGAAGATGAGAAGCGAAAAGAGTTAGTAGAGGCTAAGAACCAAGCAGATGCTCTTGTTCATCAAACTAGAAAAACACTTACTGAGATGGGTGATAAGGTAGATGCATCTGTAAAATCTCAAATAGAGAAGATTTTAGGTGAGCTTGAAGCACTTGTAAAAGATGAAAATGCTACAAAAGAGCAGATTGATGCAAAAGTTAATGAGTTAAATACTCTAAATCAGCAACTAGCTCAACAAGCAGCTCAAGCACAACAAGGCGGAGCAGAGCAAAATACAAAAAGTAAACCTGCCGATGATGATGTCATTGATGCAGAAGTGGAGTAATCCACACCACTAACCTTTTTGGGTTAGAGTCCTTAGTGGCTAAGTTACTTACTACCCTCCGATTAACTCTCTATACTCTACCATAATACACATATTTTGGACTACATCTATACTGTTCTCTTTTGCTTTTTGGGCAGCTTCATTATTTACAATGCCTATTTGTGTCCAAAGTACTTTAATATCACCTCTATCTATACAAGCATCAGCTATAGCTAATACTGCTTGAGGCTTTCTAAATACAACAACCATATCAATAGGCTCTTTAATATCTTTTAAAGAGCGGTAGTAAGGGTGTCCTGCTATAAACTCTTCACCTTTTGGATATATAGGATAGACCTTATATCCGTGTTCGATTAAGTATTTAGTAACTCTATGGCTATCTTTTGTTGGATTATTAGAAGCACCAACTACAGCAATACTTTTACATCTATTTAAATACTCTTTTATATCCTCTTCATTACTATTTATTCTTGGAAATTCACACTCCATAAAGCATCCTTCTCGTATAATTTGCTTAATTTTACAGAGGAATGAGTAATGTTGGACTTAAAAAAGATAGGAAGAGCAAGAAAAAGAATATCTAGTGTAGTACTTCACACACCTTTAGCTTATGCTCCAATACTTAGTGAATTGAGTGGTTATGAGATTTATCTAAAAAAAGAGAATCTCCAAAGAACAGGCTCTTTTAAACTTAGAGGAGCATTTAATAAGATAGCAGTTTTAATGGAAGAGGGTAGAAGTAATGGAGTTGTAGCCGCAAGTGCTGGTAATCACGCTCAAGGTGTAGCTTTTGCCTCTCGTCATTTTGGGATAGATGGAACGATAGTAATGCCAGAGTCCACACCACTTACTAAAGTTATGGGTGTTAGAGAGCTTGGTGCTGAAGTTATTTTGAGGGGTGCTAATTATGATGAGTCCTACGCTTATGCTGTAGAGTATGCCAAAGAGCATAATAAGGAGTTTGTCCACCCATTTGCAGATGAAGAGGTGATGGCAGGACAGGGTACTATTATGCTTGAGATGCTTGAAGAAGAACCTGAGCTTGATGCTGTTGTAATTCCAGTTGGTGGTGGAGGATTGATTAGTGGCTGTGCGGTAGCTGGTAAATCTATATCCCCTCAGATGCAAGTAATTGGAGTTGCTTCAGGAGGAGCTCCAGCTATGAAACTCTCCTTTGATGCAAAAGAGCCTATTGATACAACTTCAGTACGTACCATAGCTGATGGAATTGCTGTACGTGATACGTCTGCTGTAACACTTGAGTATATTCTTAAATATGTAGATGATATTAAACTTGTTGGTGAAGATGAGATTGCTAATGCTATATTATTTCTTTTAGAGCGTCAAAAGCTATCTGTTGAGGGTGCTGGTTGTGTTGGAATTGCCTCTATTTTACATAATCATCTAAATTTACCAAAAGGTAGTAAGGTAGGAGTTGTACTTAGTGGCGGAAATATTGATGTAACGATGCTTTCACTAATTATAGAAAAGGGTCTGCTTAAATCTCATCGTAAGATGAAGCTTTTAGTAACACTCATAGATAAACCGGGAGCCTTGGAGCGTTTTGCGGGTTTAATGAGAGAGGTTCAAGCCAATATTGTACAAATTGGTTATGATAGAACATCTACAGATTTAGATTTTGGTGATGCCCACGTAAGCGTAGCACTTGAGACTAAGGGTATTGAACATCAAGATAGAATTCGTAGAGTACTAAAAGAGAATGGATTTCCATTTAAAGAGGAGCATTGAGTTTTGAGTGATTTTTCTATAGGTATAGACCTTGGCTCAAATACTCTTCGTATAGTTAAATTTGATTGTAAAAAGAGAGAGTTTATAGCTGAGTATGAGAAGATTGTCAGAACTGCTGAGGGGTTATATGATAGTAAAATTGTCTCAAAAGAGGCACTAGATAGAATACTTCAAGGAATTAAAGAGTCTAAAGAATCTATTGATTTTAATGGGGCTAATATAAGAGCTGTTACTACTGAAGCTATGCGTCAAGCCTCTAATCAATCAGAGATTTTAAAAGAGATTAGGGCTAAAAGTGGTATTGATTTTGAGGTAATTGATGCAAAGGTAGAGGCTACTTTAACTCTTTTGGCTGTTAAAGAGCGTTTGAAGAGTCTAAAGAGGGGTTCAGACTCTTTTGTACTTATAGATATTGGGGGAGGCTCTACAGAACTTATATTTGTATATCCTACACAAGTTATCATAAAAAGTTTTAAGTTAGGAATCTTAACTCTCTCTCAAGAGGCAGGAGCTTGGGAAAATATCAAGAATATACTTCCTAAAAAGCTTATAGAGATTAAAAGCTTTGTAGATGAGGTATATCAAAAAAATACCAAAGTAAAACAATTTGTAGCTACAGCAGGAACTCCTACAACTATTGCATCTTTAAAGTTAGGTATGAGCTATGATAGCTATGATGCTAGGCTAATAAACGGTACTTGTTTAACTTATAATGAGCTTAATTTATATCTAAATAAGCTACTTGATATGCCAATTGATGAGCGTCAAAAGGCAGTAGGAGTTGGGAGAGAAGATTTGATTTTATCAGGTATCTTAATATTTGAAGCTCTATACGATATTTTAGGCTTTGAAGAGTCTATTGTTATTGATGATGGATTGAGGGAGGGGGTAGCTATATCCCTTTGTCCAAATAGTTAGGGCTAATCCTCTTTATCCTCTTTTGGTTTGTACTCTATTAGTTTTGGATCTTCTTGTGATATGCCATTTTGAAGTAGTCTTGCCAACTCTACTTTTACCTCTTTATCAGTCTGATTAGATGCAATAATATCAAGAACCTTTTCAATCTGTTCTTGTTGTTGGCGTTGTTGAAGAAGTCTCTCTTGATGTAGCATCTCCTCTTTTTTCTCTCTTAACTCAGCCTCTCTTTTGTATCTATAGATAATAAACCAAAATATTAAAATTAAGCTCAAAGCACCTAAAATAATCCAAAGACGACGCTTAGTTAATTTAGCCTCTAAAAAAGCCAACTTTTGTGAAAGCTCTACCCTCAATTTCTCAATAGATTGATTACTTTGTGTCTGCATCTGAACAATAGTTTTTTGTGCTAATGCCTTCTCTTGGGCTATCCCTGCCTCAATCTTCTTTAGATTCTCTTGGCTTTGTGCTATTAGCTGTGCATATTTACGCTTCTCTTTTGCCAATTCAAGTTCACTTTGAGCCTTAATCTCTTGGGTACGCTCTTGAAGAGTTTTTGCATTTAGAGTTTTTTGTAACTCAAGCTCCTTTATCTCCTTAGCCTTTTGAGCCTCTATTTTTGCTAATTTCTCTTCGTGTTGCATCTGGAGTATTTTCGGATTTGTTGGTAGTGAACTATTTACGGAGCGATGATGGACCCCACCTAATAGATAAGGACTTGTTTGAGACTTTCCATAACTAGACTCTCTTGTATGTTGTTGGCATCCACCTACACTAATAATGACGCTAAATACTACAACACTCTTTTTAAAAATATTCATTCTATTTTGCCTCTTTTTAGATAAACCATAATTCTAACACTAATTGGCTTATCCTATATTTTTGCTATAATCATCATTATTATATTATCGGAGTTGTACCAATGAAGATGAGCGGAGCTCAGATGGTTTGTGAAGCAATAATTGCTGAGGGTGTCAAAACAGTATTTGGCTATCCTGGTGGTGCTATTATGAACGTCTATGATGAGATTTACAAGCAAAATGGCTTTGAACATATACTAACAAGGCACGAACAAGCAGCTGTTCATTCAGCAGATGGATATGCTAGAGCTACAGGTGAAGTTGGCGTAGCAATGGTAACAAGTGGTCCGGGTTTTACTAATGCTATTACAGGTTTAGCAACAGCTTATACAGATTCTATTCCCTTGGTTGTTATTAGTGGGCAAGTTCCATTATCACTTATTGGAACTGATGGTTTTCAAGAGGTTGATGCTGTTGGAATTTCACGCCCTTGTACTAAACATAACTATTTAGTTCGTTCCATAGAGGACTTAGCAAAAATCTTAAAAGAGGCATTTTATATAGCTCGTAGCGGTCGTCCTGGACCTGTATTAGTTGATATTCCAAAAGATATTACAGGTGAACTTGGAGAGTTTGATTATCCAAAAAATGTAGATTTACCTACCTATAAGCCTCGCTATGGTGGAAATGACCGCCAAATTAAAAAGGCATCAGAAGCAATATTAAAGGCTAAGAAACCTCTACTTTATATTGGTGGTGGAGCAGTATTGAGTAATGCTTATGAAGAGATACGTGAATTTGTCTCTTTAACTCAAATCCCAGCAGTTGAGACACTAATGGCTCGTGGAGTTATGGGAGCTGATAATCCACTACTTATTGGAATGCTTGGAATGCACGGAAATTATGCTTCAAATATGGCAATGAGTGAGACTGACCTTATTATCTCTCTTGGTGCTCGTTTTGATGATAGAGTAACTGGTAAACTCTCTGAATTTGCACGTTATGCCGATATTATACATATAGATATTGACCCAGCTAATATTGGAAAGATTGTTGATGTTGATTATCCAATTGTTGGTGATGTAAAAATAGTTGTGCAAAAGATACAAGCACTAATTAAGGATAAAGTCAATCCAGACCGTTATCAAGTATGGCGAGATATATTGGCTCGTTATGATGAGCTACACCCTCTAAGTTATAAAGATAGTGATGAAGTACTTAAACCTCAATGGGTTATTCAGAGGATTGGTCAGCTTGTTGGTAAAGATGCAATTATTACTTCAGATGTGGGACAACATCAGATGTGGGGAGCTCAATTCTACCCCTTTGACCGTCCTCGTCAATGGATAAACTCAGGTGGACTTGGAACTATGGGATTTGGTTTTCCAGCAGCGATTGGAGCTAAGGTTGGGTGTCCTGAAAAGAGTGTTATAAATATTACAGGTGATGGCTCAATATTGATGAATGTTCAAGAGTTAGTAACTGCTTCAGAGCATAATATTCCTGTAATAAATGTAATATTAAATAACCACTTCCTTGGAATGGTACGTCAATGGCAGACATTCTTCTATGATAAGCGTTATAGCGAGACTGACCTTAGCTATCAGCCAAATTGGAAGATGTTGGCTCAAGCTTGTGGTGGTGAGGGTTATGATGTTACTACTAAAGATGAGTTTGATAAGGCATTAGCTTCAGCAATAGAGGGTAAAAAAGTAACCTTTATTAATGTCGCAGTTGATAGATTTGAGAATGTTTTACCAATGGTACCAGCAGGTGGAGCTCTCTATAATATGTTGCTTGAGCATAAGGAGCAATAAGATGGATAAAGTAAGACGCGTTATTTCTGTTATTGTCGCTAATGAAGCCCAAGTTCTTGCTAGAGTATCTGGACTATTCGCAGGACGAGGTTATAATATTGACTCTTTAACAGTAGCCCCAATCCCAGATAGCGACCTTTCGCATATGACAATAGTAACTAAAGGTAATAAAAGGGTAATAGAGCAAATTGTCAAACAGTTACATAAACTTATTCCCACATTTAAAGTTATTGAACACGATGAGATGGTAGAGAAGGAGATGGTACTTATTAAGTTTCCTATTGAGAAGCCTATATCTGATATTCAAGCACTCTGTCAAGCCTATAATGGTGCAATTGTGAATGTAGGAACAGATATGTTTATTGCAATGGTTGCAGATGAATCTGTTAGAGTTGAGCATTTTATTGAAGCTACTAAACGATACCAGCCAATAGAAGTAGTTCGTAGTGGTGTTGTTGCAATGGAGAGATAGTATAAAGGACTTTAATGGAGTATTCACTTATAGAGATTTGTAAAATAATAGGTGTTGATTATAAAGGAGAGGATTGCCTAATAGAAGGAATCAATACTCTATCTAAAGCAAACTCAAAAGATTTAAGCTTTTTTCATAATAAAAAGTATTTTAAAGATATTTCAAAAACAGAGGCTTGTGCTGTTTTGATAGAGAAAGAGTTTATAGATGAACTTCCTAAGGGTGTTACTCCCTTAATTACTGATGAGCCATATCTAAAATTTGCATTAGCCACATCTCTTTTTGCTCATACTATCTCTACAAGTTCTGAAACTCCCAATCTATTAGGAGAGTGTGATATAGACCCTAGTGTTCGTTTTGGTAAAAATGTAACTATCGGAGCTGGAGCTACTATTATGGCAGGTAGCTATATTGGCGATAACTCTAGCATAGGAG
>WGFZ01000069.1 GCA_015491955.1 Nitratifractor sp.
ATTAGACAAACAATTAAAAAGTTTACTCAAATTGTTCCAGGTGCTTGTAACTTTTTAAATAAGACAGCTGGTTATATTGTAATTCCTAACCTATATAAAGCTGGTTTTGTTGTAGGTGGTGAGTATGGAGAGGGTGGACTTCTTGTAAGAGAGCAAGGATTTACCTCTTGTGGTGGTAGTGCTTCTACATTTAGAGTTGCATCTTACTACTCTATGTTCTCAGCCTCAATTGGTTTTCAATTAGGTGCTCAAAAACGCTCACTAATTGTTGCATTTACATCACCATCTGCACTAAGAACGTTTAAAAATAGTGCAAAATGGAAAATAGGAGTTGATAGCTCTGTAACACTAATTAATGTTGGTGGTAATCTGGATCTTAGTACTATGGATTTTGAGCAACCTGTAGTAGCCTTTGCATTTAATAATCAAGGACTTATGGCAGGAATATCACTTGATGGTTCTGTATTTAAGAGAATCAAAAAATAGTAGAGTTTAAGATATTCAACCTAGATAGAGCCACAAAAGAGTGGCTCCACTAAATATAAAAAGCATTATAAATATAAAACGAAAATATACAGCTAATATACTTAGCGTAATATATACCAATAGTACCCAAGTGGGTAACAACTTATCAATATTGTCCCCTAATTTAAAATTCCAAATAAGTTTTAATAATCCATCAAAAGTATCACCTAGCCCTAGATAGTGTAAAATTATCTCTATTGGATAGAAGGGTATAAATAGAATTGATAATAAAGGTGATAGAAACTGTAAGGGGCTTAGAGTTGGAAAAATTGTATGAGTTATTGGTTGCATTAGTATAAATATTCCAAAAGAAAGAATAATAAAAAATAGATAGCTTCTAGTATAATCCTTGAAATATTTTAGTATTAAAAATATATAAAATACTCCAGCAACTGATAGGATAAAGCCTATTGATAAAATCAAATCTGCTTTAAATATCAACAAGACTCCCGTAACTATTAATAAAAATGAAAAGCTAAATAGCTCTATTCCAAAAATAATAGCTATCCAACCAAACAATAGCATACAATAAGAGCGTAGCAAAGATGGAGGAGAACCTGTTAGTAATAGATAACCAAATAGTATAAAAAGGCTTACTATACCAATATCAATAAAATCATAACGCCAAGGAAAAAATCTCTTTTGAAAGGGTCTATATATTAATTTAAGTATCCAAAATACAACTCCCCAAAGAATCCCTAAGTGGAATCCACTCAATGCCACAAGTGGAGCAATACCTAAAATATCTATTCTCTCTCTTAAACTTGGTATTAGTGGGTCAGCTAAGAATATGGCTCTATAAAAGTTTGAAGCATTTGAGTCTTTATGTTGTTTATTTATAGCATCTCTTAGTATATCTTTTAAGTTCTCCTTAGATTTTTTAACCTCTACTATTCTAGATAGTATATAACTACCTCTTGTATAGTCTAAAAAAGTGATTTTATTTGATGGAAATAGTTGAATACGTACTAAAGTATCAAAATTTAAATCTTTACGATGGCTATAAGTGTATAAGATAAGCCCATCTTCTGTACGAAGTTTTACTATTTTATAATTCCCTTTTGAAGACTCTTTAGGGATAACTCTTAAAACTTTAGCCCAAGTATAAAAAAATGGCTTAGAGATAAACTCTTTGTATGAGTGATACTCCCAAGTTACTTGTAGCCAAAATAGTAAAAATACAACTCCAAAAAATAGTAACCATTCTGAACTTTTTCTAAATAGAGCTGGTTTTTTAAGCCTTTTAGAGTCTAGCATTACTCACATTTAAATTGGTGGTAGTTCAATATTACCCTCTCTCATATCGATATACTCTTCATCAAATATAATCTCAACACCTCTCTCTTTAGTATCCGCATCAACAAATCTAGTAAAACGCTTTTGAAATATTAAATCTACAGTTCCTGTTGGTCCATTTCTTTGCTTTCCTATAATAAGCTCTGTCTCCTCTTCCAATTTTGTTCGGAATGTACTTTTATACTCTTTCCCCTCTGCCTTTGCCTTCATCTCTTTCTCTTTCTCTTTTGCTTCTCTATATACATCATCACGATAGACAAAGAGAATAATATCGGCATCTTGTTCAATAGCTCCAGACTCCCTTAAATCACTGAGCATTGGGCGTTTATTCTCTCTACTCTCTAAAGAGCGGTTTAGCTGACTTAGGGCTATAATTGGCATACCAAGTTCACGAGCAAGCTGTTTAAGCCCTCGGCTAATCTCACTAATCTCTTGTTGTCGCCCTTCTCGACCACCTTCACCACTCATAAGTTGCAGATAATCAATTATTGCCATTGATATTTCAGGGTGTTGCATTTTGAGTTTTCTTAGCTTACTTCTAACGTGATGAATAGTTGCATATCCTCCATCATCAACAAAAAGCTTTTTATGTGAAATTTCATCACTAGCTTGAATGAGTTGGTTCCACTGCTCATCAATTAAATCACCAACACGTAAAGCCTGTAAAGGAATAGAAGTTTTAGCTGATAAGATACGTAGCATCAACTGTTCTGCTGGCATTTCAAGAGAGAA
>WGFZ01000070.1 GCA_015491955.1 Nitratifractor sp.
TAGAGATTATATTGGCATATTTGCTAGGAACTTTAAACATTTTTCCAGCTACAAAATTATTTGCAAAGACCTCTATCCACTCTCTTGAAGCAGTAATCGTATCTATAGTTAGATAATATTCTCCATTATCTTGTGTTAGTTCATAGTGTCCAATATTTATACTAATAGGCCCATCTTCTCCAGCTAGTAAAACTTCTAAAGCAATTGTCTTATTATCTGAATCTAAATTAAAATTTAACATTTTTGCATACTCCCCATACTTTGAATTTATCAATGTTTTTATAGTAGTAGATACTAAAGTATCTTTTATACCAGCCATAATTTTAGCCTTTTTGATTAGTATATCTATCTTTTAATAGTTTATAAACCAAATTCATACCATTGGTGTCAATATCTCTCTTTTTTCCTTCCTTTGTAATATATCCTATGAGGGCTTCAATTTCAGCCACCTTATCTCTTTCTAAATCAAGTTGCATAGATGTTTTGGCTTTTTTTATTACTTTTGATGCTTGATTAAGAGTAGCTTCAATCTCCTTTTCTCCAAGTGGAATTTGTTTTGAGTTTGCTACTGCTACAATCTCTTTAAGTAGATTGTAAAACTCATCTTTATGCTCTTTAAATACTCTATCCATTGAGATTTGATATACTGAAGTAAGTCCTGCCATTGGAGATATAAATAGGAACTTTTTCCACTGCTCATATCTAATATTAGCTGTTGCTCTATGTCTAGGAAGAGAGCTATTAAAGAGTTCAATTAAATCAGAATATTTATAGTTATTAAAGTCATCCTCTCCCCAGCAAAGTTGAAAAATAGAGCCTTTTTTTTCAATAATACCAGCTTGAACTATATTAGATATGATATATATGCACCCCTCTAAGACATTAGCATTAGGATAATATTTTAATATTCTACTACGATAATCTACACCATTTAGTAGGGGAATTATATATGTATTATCCGATACATTATTTTTAATAGATTTAAGGGCATTCTCTAAATCTGGCTCTTTTATTGTAATAAATATTAAATCTTGCACTCCTAGATTTGATGGTTTATCACTAGCACTACTTGGATAGAATGTAGAGATATTTTTATCTTCTATTAGTTTTAGACCATTTTTTTGAATCTCTTTTAGATGTTCACCTCTAGCTATGAGATTTACCTCCGCTTTTGTATTAATAAATCTTGTTCCTAAATATCCTCCAACACCTCCAGCTCCCACAATCATAATTCTCATTTTTTACCCTTATATTAGTTCATTTAATTTTAGATAATAGTATAATCTCTTATAGAAAAAGATAATAAACAAATAACTATTTGTTAGAATAACTTGTATCACGACTATAAAATTATTAGTATCTGCTCTATTATAATATAAGAAAGAGGAAATAGCTTGATTAAGTACATTGTTGTTTTATTGAATGCAATTTTAGTATTTTTTATCGCAAAATTGATATTTAAGCATATATCAGGGCAAGATAGTATATTTTTACTTAATATGGCTCCAGCAGGAGTTATAATGATTTATGCAATTGGTTATTTTATGATTATGAATATATCTTTAAACTATTCAAATATATATAGAAAATTAGTTGGAACTTTTGTTATTATAGCAATGCTAATTCACTCTGCAACTATTAATATAGCTTTAGAAAGTGGGCATCACTGGGGAATTATTTCTCTGTTAATTGGATTAATAACACTCTTTAGTACTATTTTTATAGTTACAATAGCTTTAGATTTAGATTTTAAACATTAGATAATAAAACTATAGATACTCTATTAGGAGTTATATCCTAGTAGAGCTTTTTATATTAAGCATTACCCTCTTGCTGTTTTGCAATCTCAGCACGTACCATATCCATATCAAGCTCTTTTGCCTGTTTTAGAACATCAACAAGAGCATCTTCAGGAAGCATACCAGCTTGATTGAATATGATGATTCCCTCTCTAATAATCATAATAGTTGGAATTGAGCGAATTTGAAACTCACTAGCGATAGCTTGTTCCTCTTCAGTATTTACTTTTCCAAAAAGAATATCTGGATTTTCTCCTGCAATTTTTTCAAAAATAGGAGCAAAAGATTTACAAGGACCACACCAAGGAGCCCAAAAGTCAATAACAGTAAGTGGGGTAGAGCTTATCTTATCGTTAAAGTTTTCTGCTGTAAGGTTCTCAAGAGCCATAATCATTTTCCTTATTAGTAATATGAAAGTAGATTATGACATATTAGATAAATAGATTACTTAATTTATCTACCAATAGGAGGCATATCAGCCATATACTCTGCCAATCCTAATAGAAAGTCATTTAAAATAGCATCAGAGGAAAGTTGGTATTTTGGGTGTTTAGATGAGCGTAAAATATTACGAAGTCGAGATGGACTAATTTGACGCCCAGCAAGTTCAAAAATAACCTCCATATCTATACTTTTTAGCTCAAGGGCTATACGAAGTTTTTTAATAATTAGATTATTATCAAGTTCAATTTCACTATCTTGTGATATTTGATTAGAACTATTTCCACGAGTTAATTTTATTAGACCATCTAAAAAAACCCCCAAATCTTCATAACTAGCACTTCTATATCCCTTTGTAGATGGTCTTTTTAAAATAGCTTTTAGATAGCTTTCATCTATTTGATAGGACTCTAATCTATATATCTCTAAGATTGTCTCTAAATCTAAATTTAGGGCATCTGTTATTTTATATAGTACTTGAGAAGGTTTCAATTTTTACTCTTTTTTATACTATCTTTAGCAATATCTAAATCTCTTGCAATCATATTAATAAGATTTATACAGGTCTTATCCCTTATGTTGTGTTTAAGAGACCAGTATTCAGGATTTGTATATACTAGATGGGTACTCCCATTTAGCTCATTATATATTCCAATTCTTAGAGGTAAATCTACTGTCATTGTTGGATTACAATCAAGAAGTTTAGTACTAATTTTTGGATTATCAATCTCTAAAGTTATTGTTGGCTTTAGATATTTTTTGATATTTTTAGCAACCTTTTCATAATTTATTATTTTAATAAGATGATAGTTTTTAGGACTAAGTGCATCTGTTATACGTTTAGCTGTAACAGTTATATTGTAATCACTACTATACTCTTTTAAAAAGCTTCCTCTACTTTCACTATTTCCACAAGCACTTAAGAAGAATAATAAAGATACTCCAGTTAAAGTGGTTAATATTTTTTTCATATTTAAACTTTTCATATCACTTAAACATTAAATCTAAAGTGCATAACATCACCATCTTGAACTATGTAATCTTTTCCCTCTAGTCTCATCTTTCCAGCCTCTTTAGCTCCTGCTTCTCCACCATATTCAATAAAATCTTCATAGCTAATAACTTCAGCACGTATAAAACCCTTTTCAAAGTCATTGTGAATAACAGCAGCAGCCTTTGGTGCAGGGGTATTAAAAGGAATCGTCCAAGCTCTAACCTCTTTTACTCCAGCAGTAAAGTAGCTCATAAGTCCAAGTTTCTCAAAACCTTTACGAATAATTTGGTCAAGTCCAGACTCTTCAACACCCAAAGATTCAAGCATCTCTTGCTTTTCATCTTCGTCAAACTCTACCATCTCCTCTTCTATCTTGGCACAAAGTTTAATTACTTCACGATTGTGCTCTTTTGCATACTCTTTAAGGGATTGAACATACTCATTATCTTCAGCAAGTCCATCTTCATCTACATTAGCACCATACATAATCTCTTTAGAGCTTAGTAGTCTTAGCTCTTTATCAAGAATCTTAAACCCCTCACTCTCTTGATTTTCAAATGTAATGGCGGGTTTTCCATTTCCTAAGTGTTCAAGAAGCTCTTTAGCTATTGGAAGTTGAAGTTTTGCATCTCTATCATTTCCCTTTGCTTTTCTTTCAAGTCCACTAATACGCTTCTCTAAACTCTCCATATCTGCTAAAATAAGCTCTGTTTCAATAATCTCAATATCACGAATGGGGTCAATTGAACCCTCTACGTGAGTAATATTTTCATCTTCAAAACATCTAACAATTTGTAAAATTAACTCTGTCTCTCGAATATTAGATAGAAATTTATTTCCTAATCCTTCACCTTTACTAGCCCCCTTAACTAAACCTGCAATATCAACAAAATCTAGTGTTGAGTATTGAATACGCTCGGGATTTACAATCTTTGCTAGAGCTTCAAGGCGTGGGTCAGGTACTGGAACAACTGCTTTATTTGGTTCGATAGTACAAAATGGGTAATTGGCACTCTCTGCATTTTGTGCTTTTGTAAGTGCATTAAACGTTGTAGATTTTCCAACATTGGGGAGTCCTACTAATCCTATTCCTAATCCCATATTACTATCTTCCTTATTTATAAAATTTTGTATAATTATAGCAAAAAGCTATTTTTAGAGTGAAGCTATGGTGTGTTTTAGAAATAGTGTTAGTAGTAAAAGTAGGCTAATTCCAGCAGGTTTAGAGTACATACGATTAGCTGTAATAAATAGAAGCATAAGTGTTGCTATTACCATAATCTCAATATCAAAAAGATATTTTGAAAAGTCAAATTTGAGATTATTTACTAAAGAGGCACTACCTAATACCACTGTTATATTTGCCATATTAGAACCAATTATATTTCCAATTGCCATATCCGCCTTACCCTTAAGTGCTGCGACAACTGAGACTATAAGTTCAGGCATAGATGTACCTAAAGATACCATTATAATACCAATTACCCACTCACTTACACCAAGACTTTTGGCTATATTTGAGGCACTCTCAATGGTAAATTCTGCCCCAACTATTACTAAAATAAAACCAAAAAATAGTATAGTGCCAACTTTAAACCAAGAGAAAGATGATTCTTCTAAATCTTCTATCTCTTCTACTTCTAAGCTAAGTACATCTTTGCCATTTTTTTGTAAGAAGAGTAGATATGCAAACATCAATAAGATAAGCAATACCCCATCAAAACGGTCAAATACACCTTGTTGAGCCATAACTATAAATATCAAGATAGGAAATAGAGCCCAAGAGCTATCTTTTGCAAAAAAATCACGATGTGGAGAGACATTTTTAGCTATTAAAAATACACTCCCTAGTACCAAAGTGATATTAAGGATATTAGAACCTATAACATTTGAGATAGCAATTTGTGCTTTATTATCAAGACTTGCAGTAACAGAGGCAGCCATCTCAGGAAGACTAGTTCCTAAAGCAATGAGTGTAGCTCCAATAACATATTCAGAGATATTAAAACGTAAAGCTATACGCTCACTTTGGGCTATAAGTAAATCAGCACCCCAAATAAGGGAGGCAAGTGATATTAAAAATATAGGATAATCCATTAATCTTCTCCTTTAGTACGTACTATTAGACTATCAGGGAGTTTAAACTCTTTGATTAAAGTATGCTCTTTTTCTCTCATTTGACCTTGGTCTATTTCGTGGTCAAAACCTAGTAGATGTAAGATACCGTGTATAAAAAGTAGTGCTAACTCCTCTTTAGGAGTGTGTCCATACCTTTTAGCTCCAGCTCTAACATAGTCAATAGATATGACAATTGAGCCAAGTGGTAGAGCCTCAAAATTTAACTCTAGTGGAAAACTCAAGACATCAGTAGCTCTATCTACCCCCCGATGTTCTCTATTTAATATGCGAATTTCATCATCATCACAAATTATAAGTTCAATATCTCTATTAGTTAAAGCTTTTGCAATTACTTCCAATATCTTAGTATCAACTAAATAATCTGTCTTATTATCAATAGTTATCATAGAAAATGATTTTATCTAAAATAGTGTAAAATGGCTCTTGTATCATAGGTATAAATATATTTTAAAAGGGTAAAAGATGCCAAAAGCAGTTTGTATTATCTCTGGAGGTATGGATAGTGCTGTTAGTGCAGGACTTATAAAACAAGATGGTTATGAGATTATTGCTGTGCATTTTAACTATGGACAGAGAACTCAATCAAAGGAGCTAGAGTGTTTTAGGCAACTTTGTAATGATTTAGATGTTGTAGAGCGTTACGAGATAGATTTACCATTTTTTACTCAGATTGGAGCTTCAGCTTTAACTGATTGCACAATTGAAGTACCTACTAATGGATTAGAAGATGGAGTTCCTATAACTTATGTCCCATTTAGAAATGGTATCTTTTTATCTATTGCTACAGCTATTGCAGAAAAACATAGTGCTGAGACAATTGTTATTGGTGTGGTGGAAGAAGATAGTAGTGGTTATCCAGATTGTAGAGAAAGTTATATTAGTTCTATGCAAAAGGCAGTAAATTTAGGAACAAAAGATGAGACAAAAATAGAGATAAAAATGCCTTTAGTTCATCTAAAAAAGTCTGAAATTGTATCTAAAGCATTGGAGATTGGTATAGAACTCTCTCACACTTGGAGTTGTTATCAAGAGGAAGATTTAGCTTGTGGAGTTTGTGATAGTTGTCGATTACGTCTAAATGGATTTTCTCAAGCTAAAGTAGATGACCCTATCCCCTATAAAAAATCTTAAAAGTCAAAAAGGGATTCTCCATCTTGTGTATCAAAATTAGAAGAGTTATCATTATAATTTGAATTATTTTGCTTATCTGAAGAGTTTTTCGTCTCTATATAGTTTGAAGAATCTCCTGTACCTTTGTGATTAGCATCAACAGAACTATTACGCTCAGAACTAGGAAGAGGGTGATATGAATAGGTTGGGTGATCACTCCAGCCAGATGGTCGGCAAGTGGCTCTTCCTTTTAACCAGCCTTGACGATATTGTATAGATATATTAGATATAGTGTAATCTTTACTAAAGTGTCCTTTACCTGTTTTACAGCCATCTCTAACACCTTGTCGATAATCTGGATTTGGATTTTTTCCAAAATCGTGTCCATCATAACAAAAAGTTCCAGAGCGAATATCCTCAATACTGCAAGGAACACTAGAACCTCCACAGCCA
>WGFZ01000071.1 GCA_015491955.1 Nitratifractor sp.
CACTATCTCTTAAATTTTCAGCGTGTGCGTGTCCTTGAGAACCAAAACCAATCATTGCAACAGTTTTACTTTTGATTAATTCAATATCACAATCTTTATCATAATAAACATTAAGTGCCATCTGCTATCCTTATAAATATGAGTATAAGAGGGATTATAGCAAATTTTAAATTTTGGAAGGATTGATATATGGAGAATTTAAACTTTCAGCTTATTATACTTTTAGCTATTTGGGTATTTATTTTACAAAATAAAATAAATAAACTTAAACAATACATTCAAAATCTTGAAGATAAGCTACTTAATCTACATCTATCTCAAGTAGCTAATATACAAGCAAAAGAAAAATCACCCCCTAAGACTAAAAGTTTAAAAGATTCTCCCTCCTTAGTTAAAACAAAAGAAGAAAAAGTTAAAAGCAATCCTTCACCACCCTCTCCTAAAGAGAAATTCTCAATCTTAGTATGGATTATTCGCTACTTCAGTGGTGGAAATCTTCTTGTAAGAGTTGGTGGAGTAGTTCTATTCTTTGGACTTGCATTTTTAGTCAAATATACAGCTGAGCATAGCCATTTGAGTATTGAGTTACGTTTAGGTGCTATTACTGTTATTGGTTTAGGATTGCTCTTACTTGGGTGGAGACTTAAAGCACGTACAGGAGCATACGGGCAGATTTTACAAGGTGTAGGTATTGCTACTTTGTATTTGACAATATTTGCTTCTACTAAATTTTATCACCTTATAACTCCAACTACTGCCTTTGCTCTAATGCTTCTTCTTGTCATATTTGCATCTGGTATAGCTCTAAAGCAAGACTCTCTTGCGATGATACTATTTGCCACAGCTGGTGGCTTTTTAGTACCTATTCTAACCTCAACAGATAATGGCTCTTATCCTTTACTATTTGGATACTATGCTTTACTTGATATTGGAATATTTCTTATTGCTTGGAAGAAGAGTTGGAGAATACTAAATATAGTAGGCTTTGCTTTTACATTTGTGATAGCTACTATTTGGGGTGTATTAAAATACCACTCAAATCTATTTTGGACAACAGAGCCTTTTTTAATCCTATACTATGCAATCTATCTAACTATATCTATACTTTATACATTAAAGAGACATTTTGAGCCTAAAAACTTAATAGATAGCACTCTTGTCTTTGGTTTGCCACTTATTGTCTTCCCTCTTCAACTATCTTTAGTCAGAGGCTTTGAGTATGGTGAGGCTATAAGTAGCATTACTTTAGGAACTATATATCTCTTACTTAGCTTACTACTAAGCAAAAGACAACAAGCTGATTTATTAGTTAGCTCCTTTATGGCTCTAACTCTTATCTTCTATACTATATCAATAGTATATCTATTTGATAGAGATGTAACTGTTTCACTATGGTCTCTTGAGGGTTCTGCAATGCTCTGGAGTGCTATAAAACAAAATAGACAATATACAAGATACTTTTCTCTACTTTTGCTTTTAATCTCTTTTTCTATGCTCAAAGAGGCTCACTATTGGGAGTATCTAATAGCCATAGCATCAGCTCTTTTTAGTAGCTATTGGCTAGATAGGGCAAAAAAATCCCTTAGTAGAATTGAACGCCACTTAGCACCAATCTTTGCAATATGGGCAGTAGCCATATATCTATTTACCACTCCAAAAAAATTAGAAGTATTGGGAATTGATATAAACTTTGCACCCATCTTCGCTCTAGTTATTGCTGGAGTAACTCTATATTTAATAAATCGATTTTTCAAATGGCAAAGGGCTATTTGGCTACTTCAAGCCTATTGGGTAGTGGCATTTTTCTTATATCCATACTCTAGTGCTTTAGAGCAAGAGGGATTATTTGCGTGGATTCTACTAAATATAGTTGGCTACTTTATACTCTACTCCTACGATAAAGAGTACTCATTTGCCACACCTTTACACATCTTAGCTCTTTGGTTTAATGTAACTATCCTAACTTTGGAGTTAGATAACTTATGTATAAACTATTTGCACTCACTTAGACTAGATGAGACAATTATTGGTCTTATTGGTATTATCTTTAGTTTTACTATTTTACTTTGGAAAAGGTATCCAAAATGGCTACAAAGATACAAAAGGAGCTATCATCTAGTAGGAGCTGGTGGTATAAATATTGCTATATTAGCTTATATATTTCATCTGTTTGCACTCTCAAATAGCTCTAAAAACTATCTACCACTTTTTAATCTCATAGATATAATGCAAATTTTAAGTGTAGTTAGCCTTTGGGTATGGGTACTAAAAAATATAGATACTCTACAAAAATTTAAAACATTATTTTATGCTTTAGTATCTTTTATTTCACTCCTTAGCCTAAGTGCTATATATGCTAGAGCTATACACCACTACCGCCACATACCCTATAATCTCTCACACCTTTGGGAGAGTTTATATTTTCAAACAGGACTATCTTTGCTATGGAGTTTAGCAGGAATATCTCTAATGCTTTTATCTAAAAATTTTCTAAAAAGAAGCTGGTGGATAGGTGGTTTTGTACTACTTCTTTTAGTCGTTACTAAACTATTTTTCGTAGAACTCTCAGGAAGTGGGACTATTGAGAGAATAGTATCATTTATAAGCGTAGGATTACTTCTTCTGTTAATTGGATATTTTGTACCCCTTCCACCAAAAAAAGAGTAAATAGAAATAGTTAAAACTATTTTTTTATACTCTTTGCAACTATAAAATCATACTCTACTTGATTAGAAAAGAGATTATCGCTATTGGACTCTTCTAATCTATTTTTTGTAACTTCAATAGCCCTTTTAGAGTTATCAATACCTATCCATTTTCTACCCAAATCATTAGCTATCTTTAAAGTTCCACCTCCTCCACAAAAACAATCCATTACAATACTATCTCTATTTGATGATGCTAAAATAATATCTTTTATCATCTCTAAATTTTTTTCAGTTGGATACAATGGATATTGAGTATCTTTATAATTCCAAATATCTTGCTTTTTTTTACCCTCTTTCTCATCAGCATAAATAACTCTTCTAGGATTACCATTTTTTGACCACTCAATTAATCCTTGTTTATCTAACTCTTCTAAAATTTCAGGTTTGCTTCTCCAGTGTCTCCCCTTTGGTGGTTTGATTCCTCTCCACGCTTTTCCAGTATCTCCATCTTTTGTTTCACCGGGGGCATGTAGAGGTATAGTTGTATATCTTCTTCCATCTTTATTAACTTTTGGAAAAAGTTTTTTAATATCATCTTGGGTATATGGCTCTTTTGGGTCATTAAAGATAGGATTTTTACCCTTTGAATAGAAAAGTATCATATCTTTAATATTTCCATAAGCACTTCTTTTAAAATTTTTTGGATTACACTTTACTCTTGCTATATCATTTCTAAAATTTTCAATTCCAAAAACTTCATCCATAATAATTTTTACATAATGACCTATTTTATAATCAATATGTAAATATATAGAACCCCTATCACTTAGTAATTCTCTAATTAAAATTAATCTTTTTCTTAAAAACTCTAAAAATTCATAACCAGTTAAAGTATCTTCATAAGCTATCTTATCATTACTACTACTACTTATTGTGCTTACTCTATTCTTACCTATTTTAAATTTAATATTTGTAGCAAAAGGTGGGTCAATATATACTAAATCAATCTTTTTTCTATACCCTTCTTTATAGAGTAATCTCTTTAATATATCAAAGTTATCTCCAAAAAATAGAATATTATCTTTTTCTAATTCCTTACTAAACTCTATATTGAAATTATCTTTTAATATAACTTTTTCAGACTCTTTATATGGATATGATAAAAACATCTTTTATACTTGATATAAAAAATTTCTAAGTACTAATGCACTCATAATATTATAATTTGTATCTATATTCATAGATTTTCTTTTCTTAGCTGGTATATATAAAACTCCATCTAAAATAGCAATTTTAATAGCATCTATTGGTGCTT
Source organism: Nitratifractor sp. (assembly GCA_015491955.1). Taxonomy (GTDB): domain Bacteria; phylum Campylobacterota; class Campylobacteria; order Campylobacterales; family Sulfurovaceae; genus Nitratifractor. The sequence continues at coordinate 3,964 of WGFZ01000071.1, forward strand.
TTAGTAGTTTAATTGCATCATTATATTGTGCATTTTGATGACCTCCAAAATCTGTTAAGAATTTAGCTTCACCTACAATATATTTTTTATTAAATCTTGCAACAAAATCTAAACCTTTATCTCCTTGATAATTTAAATATTTTTTTGCAAACTGTTTCATCTCGTCATCACTACCACCTAAAATAGCATTCTCATTATTTGATAAAAATTTATCTTGATTTACTGGAATTAACCCTAAACTTCCTTTATCTATCCATCTCTTAAATAGAGGTCCAATCTGTCTATTTGTCTCTTTTGGTTGGCTACACTTTTCATATATCTCATTCAACCCCATTTCATAAAGCCTTCCACACAATCTATTTACTGTTTGTGGATTTCTCTGAATTGATGATGAGTCTCTTTTTAGATAAGCAACATAAGAATCTTTTATAGGAAATAGATTAAACTTTAAAAGAGTAGTTAATAGTCCAAAATTGTCTCTTTTATTAAAAGCTATTTCAACCTCTTGCCATAAATTTTTATCAATCTCTCTAATCCCATCTGGAATAGTAGGATATACTTGAAATAGTTCATCTAAATAGTTTCTTTGATTTGCAAATTCATAACTCATTTGAGTCCAAATATTCATAGTATATACCTTTAAATCTTGTATAATCAAATACTCTTTTACTTTTATAATATAAACTTCTCTGTATGAAGAGAGATTATACTATATGCTAATAAGTATCTTCTTACATTTAAATAGTTAAAACTATATATTAGCTTAATCTTTAGTAAAGAAAATTGGATAAAATCTATAAAAAGATAGAAAGGAGGTAGCTTTATATGGAAAAATTTAAAACATATTTTTTAATGGTTGGTTTAACTCTACTATTTATATGGTTTGGTGGACTTATTGCTGGTAAGGCTGGTATGCTTATTGCCTTTATTATTGCTGGTGGAATGAATTTTTATGCCTACTATTATAGTGATGAACAAGTTCTATCTCACTATCACGCTATAGCAGTAAATAGGAGAAATGCCTCTAGGTTATATAAAATTGTAGAAGAGCTTACACAAAGAGCAAATCTACCTATGCCACAACTCTATATCATTCCAGACTCAGTTCCAAATGCCTTTGCTACAGGACGAGACTATGAACACTCAGCTGTTGCAGTTACCGAGGGGTTATTGGATTTACTAGATGAAGATGAGATTGCAGGAGTTATTGCTCACGAACTTAGCCATATTAAGCATTATGATATTTTAATTGGAAGTGTAACAGCAACAATTGCAGGAGCAATTAGTATGTTAGCCAACTTTGGAATGCTCTTTGGTGGAGATGATAGAGAGCGTAACCCCATAGTTACAATTCTTTTGATGATAATAATGCCTATTGCAGGAACAGTTATTCAAATGAGTATAAGCAGAAGTAGAGAGTTTGAGGCAGATAGAGGTGCAGCATTGATAACACAACACCCAGAATGGCTTCAAAGTGCTTTGAGTAAACTTGAAAATTATGCTAAAAGTGGTGAGATAATTCAAGAGGCTGACCCTTCAACAGCTCATATGTTTATAGTAAATCCATTTAGTGGTATTGGAGACCAAATTAGTAATCTATTTCGCACACACCCAAGTACACAGCAGAGAATTGAACGTCTCGAAGAGATAAAATATGAACTACAAGGTATTAGATGAGTCCTTTTGCTATTCAACTGATTAATGGTTTTTTACCATCAGATTTAGAAGATGAAGATTTACCAAGATATAGAGTACTTCAAGAGTTAGGAGCTTTACAAGAGAGTGATAATGGTATTTTAAAACTAGGCTCACTATATCGTGCTGGACGGCTTTGGATAGCTGAAGGTGGCAAAGGGTATGTAGAGGCTCAAAATAGAAATGAGAAAGATTTACTAATTGAAGCAAAAGATTTAGGTAATGCTAAGAGTGGTGATGAGGTTGTAGTTAAACGTATCATTGCTAGAAGGGGTCGCCCTAGTGCTAAAGTAGTACTTATAACGAAACCTTCCAATCTAACCCTCATTGGATACACCCACAAAGATGAAAATGGTAATTTTAATATCTTACATATTAAAACAGCTCTTCCTATTCAAGCAAAGATGAAAGAGTTTGACCTTAGTCTATTTAAGATAGGTACAGTACTTTTAATAGATGCCTTAAGCTTAGAGGTGATAGAGCTATTAGGTCATTTAAAAGACCCAAAGATAGATGAGAAAATCAGCTTACTACTTTATGAGCGTCAAGATGATAAATTTCCACAAGATTGTGTTCAACAAGCTCTAAAGATACCAAGTGAAGTACTTGCAAATGAGATTGAAGGGCGTGTAGATTTAAGAGAGCTTCCATTTTGTACCATTGACCCAGTTACAGCTAAAGATTTTGATGATGCGATATATTTTGATTTAGAAGAGTTTATCCTATATGTAGCTATTGCAGATGTTAGCCACTATGTTTCATACTTTAGCCCAATAGATAAAGAGGCAAAACTTAGGGGATTTACTACTTATCTACCACATAAAGCCTTTCCGATGCTTCCAAGGGAGCTAAGTGAAAATATCTGCTCACTCAAGCCTCATGTAGATAGATTGGCTTTTATTTGTAAAATTAAACTAGATAGAGATAGTTTAAAACCTATTGGTGAAGAGTTTTTTGAAGGGGTTATTCACTCTAAGCGTAGATGGAATTATGATGAGATTGATGCAATTCTTGAGGGAAGACGTACACACTTTAGCAATACAGAGAACCAAATACTCAAATGGCTACTCCCTCTTCAAGAGCTAACTGTTCGTTTAAGAAAACAGCGTCTTAAAAAGGGATTTGATTTTAGAAGTGAAGAGATAAAATTAACTATTGATGCCCAACATCTGCTAAAGAGTACCACTATTGAGACAGGTACACCATCTCATAGCCTAATTGAAGAGTGTATGCTTCTAGCTAACAAAGCATCTGCTAAACGCTTTGAGGGTGATGGAGACTCAATATATCGTATTCACGAAGCTCCAGAGATGAGTAAGATTGAAGAGCTATTAGAAGAGTTAGCAACTGTTGGAATTTTTATTGATATTGCAGATGATGCAGAGCCACCAAGTTTAATTAGAGATATTCAAAAAGAGGCAAAGGCTCTAGGTATTGAATCAGAGGTAGATTCTCTAATTATCCAATCACTAAAACGTGCCTCATACTCACCGTTTAATATTGGACATTTTGGATTAGGTTTTAAAGAGTATAGCCACTTTACATCTCCTATTAGACGCTATTCAGATTTGATACTTCATCGCCTAATCAAAGCAAATTTACAAAAAGATAGTGAAAAAGAGGCATATCTATTACGAAATATTGAGCCTCTTTGTGTGCGTGTAAGTAAACTTGAAAGAGATGCTACAAAAGCGGAGTGGGATTTTAGAGATAGAAAATTTGCAAGATGGGCATTGGAGAATTTGGGTAAGAGTTTCACAGCTCAAATTATAGAGATAGATTTAGAAGATAGTAGCAAGGGAGCTAAAGCTATGCTTGAGTGTGATATGAAAGGAGTAGTTGTAGAGTTAAAAAGCTATAACGCTATGCTATTTGATAGAGTCCAAGTTAAACTTAGCAAAGCAAATATAGCTCAAGCAACGATTACTGCCCAGCAGATAGAGGAGTCTTGATGTATCAAAAAGAGTTCCGACAACTTCTTTTAAAAGGTAATATCCCACACGCTTTACTTCTCTATGGAAAAAATGAGTATTTTATAGAGGCATATATAGAGTATTATCAAAAAAAGTTAGATGCTACTGAATCTATGCTAACTCTATATTTTGATGAGTATGATTATACTAGAGCTAAAGCTTATCTATCTCAATCATCTCTATTTGGTGGAACTAATCTTTTATTGATTAGAA
>WGFZ01000072.1 GCA_015491955.1 Nitratifractor sp.
ATACGGATTGCCTCTTGAGGCTTTTTCAAATCTTTTTCTAAAATAGATACCTCTTCTAAAAGAGTATCTTCACTATGGGACTTCTCATATAGATTTTTTAATAGTTTAAGTGCCTGTTTATACTCTCTTAAATTCTTTTTAATAGCAATGACAATTTTTATATCTTTGGGATTCTTACTATTGATAAGCCTATTAGCCAATGGCTCTGCTAAGTCGAGACGACCCTTTTGGGCATATAGTGTAATTAAAATACGTAACGCTTTTGTATAGTTCTTTTGTGATTTATTACTATTTTTAATATACTTTTTAAGTAGAGGAATCATATTATCAAAATGTGCATTTCCCATAGTAGCCTCTTTAGAGGCTTGAATAAGATAATCGCTATTATTAGTTAGATAATATAACCTTAAAAATATCTCTTTGGATTTATCAAAATGTTGTTCATTATCTGCTAAGATTCCTTCCATAATCAAACTATCTTCTTGGTAAGATTTATTTAATCCTACTGCAGATAGAAATGTAATAGTAAATAGTGATAGAAAAATAGTTTTTATAAAATTCCTGGGCATTCTTTTTTTACTTCCTCTTCATTATTTTTAAATATTTCCCAAAATGGAAAAGTTTGACACTGTCTTGGTCTAACAGGATATACCCCGCAACGCTTTAACTTTTCATCAAAAAATATACAAGCATAATCATCTTCAGTAAGTTGTTTCTCTACTAAAGAGTATCGATGTCCAACTTTTCTTAGATAGATTCTAGCAAAATCCTCTATACTTAGCTCTAAATATTTTGCCATTGCTTCTATTTCAGGATATTTCATCCATATATAACCACTCTCTCCCCTACAACAAGCCCCCTCACACTGACTACAAGCACTAGTGATAAAGCTATACGAATAGCCATCTTTTTTGATTACATCTTCTTCCATAATATCTCCTATATATATTTAAACTCTATCTGCTTTAATAGAGTGTGTATTAGCATCTATAAAGGCTTTGGCTGATTGCTCATTATATTTTCCTTGCTCATCAAAAGTAATTAAAGGTGGTAATATCCTACACATAGAGCGAGAGTTAGCCCTTGCTTGTACCATTATAATTTTAGCCTCCCTATCAATTTTTGGGTGAATAAATCTTATAGTTTCAGGATTTAACTTCTGCTCCTTTAATTCGTAAAGTAATCTATCGCTCTGTTTTGCATCATAGCATAGTAGAAAATATCCACGTGGTTTAAGAAGTTGCTTTACCTTTTTAATAAATAGCTCAAGTGGTAAATGTTGAGCATATCGAGAGATATTAAGAGCTTCATCTCTACTTTGAGTAACTGCTTCATCATAAAATGGTGGATTTGAGATTATAAAATCAAAATGTTCATCAATAACACTATCTAAAAAATCACCCTCATAAGCCCTATATTTTAAATTATTAATCTCAAAATTATGCTTAGCATACTCTAAAACTCTTTTTTGTTTCTCTGAGATGGATATTTCAACTGGAAAATCACGGGCTATAAGAAGTGATAAAATCCCAACTCCACAGCCAACATCTAAGAGCTTTCCTTTGGGCTTAAATTGACGAATAAAATCTACAAGAAAAATAGAATCACTATTGTAGCAATACCCTTTTTGTGGTTGATAGAGAAACATAGCTTCCTCAAATTTTTTTGAAATTCTACCCTATTTTTTTGATACAATCACTCTATGAACTCAAAATATAGAGATTTACTTAATCCAGAATCTACAGATTTTTGTATGTTGGATTATGATTGTGCATATCTTCCTAAACAGAAGACTCGTATGTACTATCGATATATCCAAGATGCTTCAACACAATTTGTTAGTAGTGTAATTCAAAGAGGCTGGAGACGCTTTGGTAACTACTTTTTCTATCCTATATGTCAAGGGTGTAATGAGTGTAAAAGTCTAAGAATAGATACCAAAAGCTTTGAGCCTTCACGCTCTCAAAAAAAAGCGATAAAAAGAAATAGAGATACAAAAATATTAATTCAATCTCCTACATTATCAATAGAGCATATAGAACTTTATAATAAATATCATAGTTGGAAGGCTAAAAAAGATAATTGGCAACACCATAATATTAATGAAAAAGAGTATTATGAGAATTTTGTAAAAGGGGCTCATAACTTTGGATATGAGGTACTCTATTTTAGAGACAAAAAATTAATTGGAGTGGACTTAATTGATATTGTAGAAGATGGGATTAGCTCTATATACTTCTTTTATGACCCAGATTTTGCTCAACTTTCACTAGGTACTTATAGTTTAATCTATCAAATCCAATTGGCAAGAGAGCTAAAAAAAAGATGGATATATTTAGGGTATTGGGTAGATGGGTGTAAAGCTTTTGCTTACAAAACTAAATTTAAGCCCCAAGAGCTATTAGATGGATTTCCCAATATTCAAGATATACCAGAGTGGAAGAGTTTTAATCCTCCCTCTTCCAACGGCTAGGCTCTAAAAATGTATCATCGTGGATATGTTTAAATGATGCTTTTATTCTTTTAAATATATCTTCGTGTTCACTCTCTAACTTCTCAAGCCACTCCTTAGTATTTGCACGAGCATAAGGAGCTTTTGTAGCAATTCTCATAGCAGGACAAGCCTCATCTCCAATTGTTTCAAAGCCATTATCTGTAGCAAAGGCTCTAAGTTGAGACTCTCTAGCTTCAATTAGTGGGCGAATGATATGAAAATCTCTTTGGGCTTTATATATTGGAGCCATTGACCTCATCACACCATTATAAAACATATTCATAAAAAAGCTCTCAACAGCATCATCGAAGTGGTGTCCTAATGCTATCTTATTAAAGCCATTATCCTCAGCATAAGTAGCTAATGCTCCTCTTCTCATACGCGAGAAGTAACTACAAAAAGAGCTTCCCTCTCTTATTGTATCTTGAGCTATATCATATATTTTAGTCTCATAAACAACGTGCTTAATACCATAATCTAAGCAGTGCTGATGTAAAGAGGTGTAATCTTCACCCTCCATTCCATAGCTAACAGTACAAGCTAAAAACTCAAAATCAAAAGGGGCGTGGCGTTGCATATTTTTAAGTAGATGAATTAAACTCAAAGAGTCTTTTCCACCACTTAGTCCAACTAAAACTCTATCACCCTCTTTTATAAGCTCAAATTGTACATTTGTCTTACCAAAGACTCGTAATAGCCTTTTACTAAGTCGTGCGTGTTTAATAGACTCCACACCTATTTACTCCACTTATCACTAATCTTATCTAGCATTGCCATAATAAAACTACTACTAACTTTAGCAGACTCTTTTAAAAACTCATCAAAATCAAAAGTAGCCTCCATATCTGCACTATCACTAATAGCTCTTAATACAAAAAATGGTACTTCCATAGCATCACAAACTACAGCTACTGAAGCACCTTCCATCTCAATAGCATCAGCATTAAAGGTCTTTGCTATCCACTCTTTACGCTCATTATCAGCTATAAACTGATCACCCGTAGCGATAACTCCACCCTTTAGCTCAATCTCTTTCTCATTAGCTACTTCTCTAGCAATACTCAAAAGTCTATTATCACTCTTAACATACACCTTTCCCTCAGGAACATATCCAAATGGGTGTCCAAAAGCAGTAATATCTAAGTCGTGCTGACAAAGCTCAGTAGCTACAATCAAATCTCCTATCTTTAAATCAGGAGATACAGCACCAGCTACGCCAGTAAAAAGAAGCATATCACAACCAAAATGCTCTAACATTGTAGATGCTGTTAAAGCAGAAAAGACCTTTCCAATCTTAGAATAGGCTAAAACAATATCTAAATCTTTATATTTAGCTTCGTGATAGGTATTACCTGCATATACTACTTCATTATGCTTTTTAAAAAATTTTAAAAGAGGTTCGTGTTCTATATCTCCAAGAAAAGGATCTACCTCTTCTACCATTGCTCCCATAATTGCTATTTTCATTATAGCTCCTCAATAGCACGAATTGTCGATTCTAGCGAAGCCATATCAGAGATATTAAAGTGTGGTTTTTTTGTAGCCCTTCGATTAAGACCTTTTAAGACTGCTCCTTGACCAAACTCAATATAACAATCAATCTCATTATCAAAATTTGCAATTGATTGTTTGTATAGTACTGGGCTTATAAGCTGACGAGGTAAAAGCTCTAGAGCTGTTAGCTTATCACTATATTTTTGAGCTGTAACATTTGAGACTACAGGAGCTATAAACTCATCTCTTAAACTCTTGTTAAGTGCCTTTGATAGTGGCTCAACGGCTGAATCTAAAAGAGGACAATGACTAGCTACTGACATATTTAATAGCATTGCCCTTCTAGCACCAGCATCTTTTAAAATTGGTTCAAGAGCCTTTAAATCATCTTTGATTCCAGCTATTACAATCTGACCATCAGCATTATAATTAACAGCCCAAACTTTAGCTCCTAACTCTCTTTGTTTAGCACAAAGCTCTTCTACATCACTATCGCCTAGACCAAGACTTACCATCATTCCTACATCTTGATTGGCACAAGCTTCAGCCATAAGCTTACCTCTTAAATGTACCAACTCAACTCCATCAATCAAATCTAAAGCCCCTACACTTGTTAAAGCAGAAAATTCACCAAGAGAGTGTCCTAATGCAAAACTAGGACGTAGAGATAGTTCATTTTCAAAGAGCCTATGGGCTATAGTACTTACTAATAAAATAGCAGGTTGAGTATATTGTGTCTGCTCCAAAAGCTCATTTTCATTAAAAAGTAAATTTGTAAAATCTATCTTAGTACGCTCACTAGAGGCTTCAAATATATCTTGAACCATTTTACTATTATCATAAAAATCTCTACCCATTCCAAAGGCTTGAGAACCTTGTCCGGGAAATAAAAAAGCACATTTAATTGACATAGAATTTCCTTTATTTATATAAGTTGTGAAATTTTATCGTATATGGGGTAAAAGGCTATAAAATAGATAAGATTAACATAAGTAAAAGTGTATAATATTTCATCAAATTAATTGCTAGTATTTTAAACTAAAGATAAGTTTATGAGTAAAATAGAGTATATATCTTTTAGAAGTCCAGAGCTTACTAATATTATTAGAGGGCTTGAATTAACACACGAGCTATATGTTGCTACTATTTTAATAGGTGAACCATATATAGGTAAACGTACACTTATTAGACAGATATTTCCAGATATTCCACAGATATCTGCTAAAGACAAGAAGGAGTTAGAGACAGCACTAAACATAGAAGAGTCTCTAGTTATAACCGATTTTGAAGAGTTAGACAATCCAGATAAGTTGGATTTCCAAAATAAAAGAGTTATTGCCATTGCAAATAAAACTATATCTTCAAGAGTTTTAGATGATAAATTTGCTTTTATCTACAAAGTACCTCCTTTAAAGGAGCGTAAGAGTGAGCTAAAAGAGTTTATCTCATATTTTTTAAAAAAGGCAAAAGAGGATTTAATGGTAGATATTGATATTACTATCGACTCGAAGAGATTAGACTTAAGTAAAAATCTACTCTCTTTGAGGGCATCTATATATAAAGAGGTTCTAATTAACTCTATGGGTTTTAAAGATATTGAAGAGGTATTGAAAAGTTTTTTTTATAAGTCATTAGATGGAGATAATGCTTACAGAGATAATCTACCTCTTTTTGAACGTCCTTTACTCAAAAGTGGATTAAATAGATATGGTTCTCAACTAAAGTTATCTAAAGTTTTAGGAATCAACCGTAATACATTAAGAAAGAAGCTAAATGAATACCAACTCGATTGATTTTGCTTTCCTTATTGATTGTGATATATCACCTTTAATTGTATTTAATCATAAAGGACAAATAGTTTGGTTAAATGAATCAGCAGAAATTTTACTAGGTTATGCTGACCACAGAGAACTTTTTGAGATAGCACTAAATAATGCTTCAAAAGATTTTGGACATAAAAATATTATGAGAGAGCTACACTATAAACAATTAAACTTTTATGCTTTTCAAATAGCCTATAAGTGTGAAGAGTGGATTTCTATACGCCTTTTTTATCGTCCAAGAAGTAATAAAGAACTCCATATTGACTCAAAAAAACTTATGCCAACAAACATCAACCTTATATTAGAAGCAACAATTAGTATGTTTCATATGCAATTTAAAAATAATCTTAAACTATTTGTTGACCAAGATATACCTAATATTTCTATGGACCAAAATAGTTTTTCAAAACTTCTACGTAAGGCATTAAACTCTTTTAGTAATTCAGATAATATTGAAATATCTTTAAAGATGACAATTGGGGAGTTTATTAAAATTGATGGTAAACGTTATCCTATTCTTAGATTAAAATTTAAATCTAATGAGCGTCTTAGTAAAGATGATAAAGATATTGAGAATATAGCAAATAGTATTCAAGTAATTTCATTTTTTGAAGAGAAGTATATAGTTTTTGATATACCATTTATTAAATCGTTATAATTAGACATCTAAAAATTTTGGAGTTTTAATGCTACGTTTTAGCCTATATACAAACAAAGATATATCTCTTAGTGATTTACGTATTGCCCTTATAGAGTCTCTTATCGCTAGGAAGAGAAGAGATAGGCTTATCTTACGTATAGAAGATGCCAATACTCCTAAAGATAGTGTAAGAAAAGAGCAAGAGGCACAAGAGATTATTAAAAAGTTTGCTATTAATTTTGAACAGATAATTTATCAAAGTGAACATATTGGACGTTATCAACATCTAGCTATAAAACTTCTTGAAAATAAAAAAGCCTTTTTATGTACTTGTGAATTAGATAATAACTGTTATAAAAATTGTAAAGATAATATAGATACTAAATCAATAGGAGATATTAAAGAGAAAAAAATCCCTTTTTCTATTCGATTAAATAGAGCAAAAGAGGATATTGTATTTAAAGATAGTATTAAAGGTGATATATCTATATCTCCTGATGAGATAGGTGAGTTTGTTATATTTAAATCTGATAGTACCCCTAGCAGTGATTTTGCTTGTGCCATAGATGATATGATAGAGGGTATCGATTTAGTGATACAAGAAGATAGAGATATGATAAAGAGTGCTAGAGAGATTCATATTTGGCAATCTCTTGGTTTTGATAAAAATATAGAGTATGCACATATTCCTACACTACTTAACAAAAATAAAACAGAACTATCTATACCTATTAAGGAACTTTTAGAAGAGGGTTTTTTACCTGATGCGATAATAAATAATTTACTATCAATAGGCATAAAGAGAGATAAAAAAATATTTACACTTCCAGATGCTTTAGAGTGGTTTAAACTTGAAGAAATATCTTTAAAACCAGTATTTTTTGATAAAAAAGAGCTTCAATACTTAAATAAAGAGCATCTAAGGCGTATAGATAATCTTACTCTATCTAAAATATTTGGATTTGCAGATGCAGATATTGGTAAACTTGCTAAAATATACTTAGATGAATCCATTACTATTAAGAATCTGGAGGGTAGAATACGGGAAATATTTGCTCCTAAGAGATGTAGAGATGTAGACAAGGAGAGAATACGAGAGCTATCAAAATTAATTCTATCAGCTCCAATGTTTGATAGCTTTGAAGATTTCAAAAACTATCTTATTGATAAAAGTAAGATTCAAGAAGATGAGCTTTTAAAAATCTTGAGCCAACTTATAACAGGAAGAGATGATAGTTCTAAGTTAGAAGAGATTTATGATTGCATAAAACCATATATTACGGAGATTGCTAAATGTCAGCCTTGATTTTTGCTATTGTTCAACTAATCCATACTGTAATAAATATCTATATATGGATTATTATAGTATCTGCACTGCTAAGTTTTGTTCAGCCAAACCCATCTAATCCTACAGTACGTTCTATTATTATAGGCATATATAGACTTACTGAACCAGCCTTTGCTTGGGTACGCCAAAAGATGCCAATAGTTGTTTTAGATGGTATTGACCTATCACCTATTGTTATCTTATTAGCTTTACAATTTATTGATACATTTTTAATAAGGTTAATATTTCAATGAGACTTTTTTTAATTTTTATACTTCTACTATTTATACCTCTTCAAGCTAAAACATTTAGTTATGCACAAATCCATAGACTTCCTACAGGAGTGGCAAAAGATTACTATATTTGGCGTTTTTTACGTCAAAAGCATACAAGTCGCTATCAAGCTATGCGAATAATTAAAGAGGCTTCAGCTATAAATAATGCACTTAAAATAGCTTATCGTCATAAGACAGGTAAAAATCCTCCAAAACTGCATAAAAGAGTTATCTATGAATTTAGACATCGCTACAATTTAGCTCCTAAAAGAGTGAAACTATCCCCACGACAAAGAGCTAAGCTATTAGCCATTACAAGAAGAGTATTCTCTAGCCATCACCCTATCTCTAGTTGGTTAAAACTTAATCCATATACCCAACTATTTGTATTTAAAGAGGCAGGAAAAAAGAGACGAAGATTACTCAATACTAATATTACTCAAAGACAATGGCAAAGACTTAGCCATTATTTAGATGCTAATGTAATGCTCTATTATGTTAGAAAAGAGCATCTTAATAGACTATCTCGTATATGGTACTATCGCCCTGCTCCTAAAAATGCTATAAGTTACAAAAATCTGATGAGAATGGGATTTAATGCCTTAAATCGTAAAAATACAAAACTTGCAGAGTATGATTTCGCCTTAGCATCTCGTGCTTATGCCTATGAGAGAGTTTTAACAGATAGAGCCCTATTTTGGGCTTGGAAAGCAAAAAATAATAGACAATATCTTCATAAATTGGTTAAGAGTTATAGTATAAATTTCTATACACTTATTGCTAGAGATGCTCTACATTTAAAATACAATTTAGGAGTTACACCAAAAGCACCACATAAAATAGTTAGAGGCTTTAATATATCTAATCCAATTCAATGGGATTTACTAAAACGTAAAATTTTTAATCCCCATACCAATTTAAATAGACTTGCAAAACGTTTTTATAGTGATAAAACTATTGCATATTGGATGTATATAGAAAAAGAGGCTAAAAGAGGTATTCCTCAATATTTTCCTATGCCATATAGGAGATATATGCGTCATCTATCAATAAAACGACAAGCAATAATATATGCAATAGCCAAACAAGAGAGTAAATTTATACCAGCTTCAATATCCCGCTCTTTTGCTCTTGGAATGATGCAAATTATGCCATTTTTAGTAAATCATCTTGCCAAAATTCGCCACGAGAGAGTAGATTATGATAGGCTTTTTAATCCAATAGTATCACTAAAATATGCCAATACCCATTTAAATTATCTTACTAAATGGATACATCATCCTCTATTTGTCGCTTATGCTTATAATGCTGGTATCGGTTATACTAAACGTTTAATTAGAAGAAGAGACCTATTTGAAAATAAAAATAGATATGACCCTTGGATTAGCCTAGAGCGTGTATCCAACTATCAAGCCAATGATTATGGCAAAAAGGTTTTAGCAAATTATGTAATCTACTTAAATAAATTGGGTTATCATATCCGTCTTAGTGAATTGGTCTCAGTACTTAGTTTACACAAACTAACAGATAACTTCCGCTCAACTAGAAATAGAAAAAATAGATGTAGAGCTAAACATTGAATTAGGAAAAGCTAATTATGACTTCTTCCTAAATAGATGATACTGCTCGTTTTCCAAAAGTTCTTCTACATACTTCTTATCTGCTTTTTTGACATTTTTCCAAAGACCTGAAGGTAAACGAACCTGAAGCTTTCCCTTCTCTCTATATTGAATAATCTTCTTGGGTGATAAAATTTTATTAACTGGTGAAAAATCTGCCTTAGTTAAATTTATATCTTCTCTATAAAATAGAGTCTGCTTTTTGAAATTTCCCCAACTAGGAATCCCATCTTCAGTATATGGTACTTCATATCCATTATCAAACTCTACCATAATAGTATAGTGGCTTTTAGGATATACAGAGACAATTTTACCCTTTCCAAAAACCAATCCATATACCTTATCTCCCACCTTAGCTTTACTAAAATAAGCCATATATACCCCCTTGTTTTATAGATTCTAATACAATTAAATTAATAGTTCACGCTGACCTTTGTTATTGGGAGCACTTAAAACTCCTGTATGCTCTAACTGCTCAATCAAATTTGCTGAACGGTTATAACCTATTTGAAGTTTCCTTTGAAGATAAGATATTGAAGTCTTTTTATCATTGATAATGATATTTTTTGCCTCCTCATAAAGAGGATCGAGATTCTCAATATCACTATCTAAATTACCATTACCACCACTCTCTTCTATATAGCTTTGGTCATACTCTGGTTCTCTTTGAGCTTTGATAAACTCAATAACTCTCTCTATCTCCTCTTCACTATTCCAAGGTGCGTGTAATCTCACAAGTCCCGTAGCCCCTGGTGGTGTAAATAGAGCATCTCCTCGCCCTAGTAAACTATCAGCACCCATTTGATCTAATATAACTTTAGAGTCTATTCTTTGACCTACTCTATAGGCAAGACGTGATGGTAAATTTGCCTTTATTAGACCTGTAACAACATCAACACTTGGACGCTGTGTCGCTATTACAAGATGAATCCCAGCTGCCCTTGCCATCTGTGCTAAACGAGCGATAGAGTACTCCACCTCCTTCCCACCATTCATCATCAAATCTGCTAACTCATCAATTACTACCACAATAAATGGCATCTCCTCTTCACCATTTTTCCTAGCCTTATGATTATAGTTATCAATATTCTTTACTCTATTTTTAGACATCACTTTATATCTACGTTCCATCTCTCTAACCATATTGGCAAGTGCTACAATCGCTTTTTTAGGTTCAATAATTACAGGAGTAAGTAGATGGGGTATATCATTATATATGCTAAACTCCAACATCTTTGGATCTATTAGTATAAGTTTAAGATGGTCAGGGTCATTACGATATAAAAGGCTTAAAAGCATCGCATTTATTCCAACAGATTTACCACTTCCTGTTGTTCCAGCAATTAAAAGGTGTGGAAGCCTCTTTAAATCTGTAATAAAGGGATTTCCTACAATATCCTTACCCAAAGCTACAGTCAATGGAGATTTTGAGTTTTTAAAAATTTTACTCTCTAAAATCTCTCTTAGATAGATAGTTTCAAAACTATCATTTGGTATCTCAATCCCAACAACATCTCTACCAGGAATTGGTGCTTGAATACGAATTGTTTGGGCTCTAAGTGCCATAGCTAAATCATCTTGCAATCCTAAAATTTTGGAAACTTTTACATGTGGAAGTGGTTTAAACTCAAAAGTTGTTACAAGAGGACCACTATATGTTCTAACTACATCACCCTCAATTTTAAAACGCTCCAACTTATCTAAAAGTTCTCTAATTTTTCTATCAATCTCTGCCTCGTTTACACGATGAACACTACGAGGAGGCTTTGCTAGAAAATCTATTTTAGGTAGTTGAAAATTTTTAGGTTTAGCCACTTTACCCTTCTCCATATTCTCTAAAATTTTACTATTTTCTTCCAATTTATTAACAATTTCAACATTTAAATTATCTTTTGGCTTATTCTCTCTTTCACTTTTTTTCTTTATCTTTTTATCTTCCTTAGGCTCTTCATAATTACTGTTTTGAATATCAGAACTTGGTAAAATATCTTCCAACTCATCTACATTATCAAAATCATTACAATCTTGTATAGTAGGCTCATCTTGTTCTACAGTTTTTATAGTAGATTCCAATCTGTTAGATATATTTTTATTAAAATTATCAATAGGCTCTAAATTCATATCTATAAGCTCTTTTGCTTCTTTATTGCGTTTATAATAAAAGGGATTATAAAAAATCTTGTTTGCTAAAGAGTCTAAGACTTCATTAATAAAATCTAAAAAATCATAAAAGAAGTTTGGTAGTTTTATATAAGATTTTTTAACTTTTTCATCTCTTTTAAAATTTTTAAATACTCTATTGATAAAATCATCTACTATCTCTAATATATCCCATTCCATTTCAAATAATAGTAAAACAGATAATATAGATAACATAAACCAAAAAAGCCATACTCCTACCAAGCCAATAAATGGAAAGATGTAGTTATATAGTTTCAATCCTAGTAGTCCACTATGCTCAGTACCTACTAATAGTGTTTGCAAAATAATGGCTGAAAATATAAAGAGTATCCAGCCAAGATAGACTTGCCAAGCTCTTCTTTTAATTGGATAACGATAAAAAGAGTATAGTGGATAGATTAGTAATAAAAAATCGATATAGGCTAAATATCCAAAAAGTTTTATATTTAGCTCTCCTACCCTCTTTCCAATTTTACCTACAACTAAAGTATCGTGCATTGCTGTTGATATAGTTCCATAGATTAAGATAATACTACCAACAATTACTGCAATACTACGCAATTAATCCCCTTTTTACTCTCTTAGAAGAGAGAGTATTATAACAGATAAATATAATAAAAAATGGCTTTTAAACTCTATTTTTATGTTAAAATAGTTCGGTTATAAAGGAGAATAGAATGAGGAAGAATGATTTTATTGCTAAAGTTGCCCAAAAAAGTGGTCTATCAAAAAAGGATACAGAGGCAGTTATCGAAGCATCTCTTGATACAATTACTCAAGCACTAAAGGATAGGGAGAGCGTCTCTTTTATCGGTTTTGGCTCATTTCAAGCAGTTAAAAAAAATGCAAGAGAGATAACAATTCCAGGAACAACAAAAAAAGTTGAAGTACCTAGTAAATATGGAGTACGTTTCAAAGCTGGAAAAATTCTAAAAGAGGCTGTGGAGTAATAATTTATCTTTAAGCTATATTACTCTACAATCACGTTGTCCAAATGAGCCTCGGTGGCGGAATTGGTAGACGCAGTAGATTCAAAATCTACCGCCTTCGGGTGTGCCGGTTCGAGTCCGGCCCGAGGTACCACTGGAAGTTTGGATACTTCTTTTTTGCGGGAGTAGCTCAGTGGTAGAGCACAACCTTGCCAAGGTTGGGGTCGCGGGTTCGACCCCCGTCTCCCGCTCCAACTAATAACTATTTTAATAGAAGTTCTGGTCTATACTCAAAGTGCATAGTATCGTAATGATACCACTTACCTCCCCATATAAAACCGTGCTTTTCAAAAATCTTTACAATAGCAAGAGGAATCTCATTACTATATTTATATTTACCCTTACCATACCACTTCCAATAAGCGGAGTGTTTTACATTAATATCTATAGCAGCACCAAAGGAGTGAATGCTCAATCTTCTTGTACCAGCAATTCGTCTCCACATAAAGGTTCCTCCTAGTGGTACAAGATATTTAAGATACTCAGGACGTCTTCTTACTAAATTATCCAAATCATTAGAGACTCTTTGAAGCTGTTTTGCTACCCCATTTACTCTTGTTATAGAAATATGATATCGTCTCCTTGTACTTCTTGGAAGCCAAGATATTCTCTTGAGATTATGTTCTACTACTCTAGGACTATTTCCATACATCTTACGAAAGAGAGGCTCATAACGAATACGACCTGGATCAAAATTTTTAGGGGGAGTTTTGCCATAGTTTTTTGAACCTTTTGGATATATATAGTGAAACATATCTTCTAAATCTGGATGGTCTAACATAGTTTGATATGATTTTTTCCGACCATCATCATAACGCATACGAGTACCATCTTTCCAAATCAAACTATTACCTTGACAAGTTTTTAAAAAATTTGGGTAAGCGTGTACCAAATCCAAACAAGAGGCTTGTAGTGTTATACTTCCTACTATCAATAGTGATACAATGTATAGTATAAATCTCATACTTTTCCTTTACTTATTATAATTATTTGATTATCTAATATCATAGCATAAAGAGCTTGTAGTTAAACATACAACAATTATAACTAAATTCATATAGAGCATATAAGAGTAGGCAAAAATAACTTTACCCAAAAACTCCCTTGGCTGTAACAATAGTAGCAAAAAGTAAAATCACCATTGCTCCAAACCGCCTAATATATAAACGGTTTGAAATCATAATAGATACTATAACCCCTGCCATAGTCGTAAAAATCAATAATCCATATAAAATAAAGAGTAATTTTATCTGCTGTTGAGGCAAGACCATAATCGGTTCTTTATTAAACAAAAATGTATTTACTCCAATCCAAATAATCCAACAATATAGTAAAACTGAAAAGAAAAAATCCCAAAATAGAAATTGTACTTTACCACTACGTCTAATCATTTCTAAAAATCTTCTATTAAAATTAAATCAAGAATTGTCCTATAAAAGTTTTCAGGGTCAATAGGAGTATTTATCAAATTTTTAATATTATACTCCTTTAAAGATTCAGTCCAATACTCATTATCTATTGGAAGTAGAGCTAAGACTATTTTTTTACTACATATCATTGAACAGAGATTCAATAATATATCTCCTTCTCTTCTACTAATTGGTCTTCCAATAATAATAATTTCAACTTTAGGGATAAGTGATACAACCTCACTACTACTCTCAATAGATATAGTATTAATCTTAGCACTATCTAAAAGCTGTTTTACTACAGCTTGGTCTAAATCTTCTTTACCAATATAAAGAATATTTTTACCTTGAAGTAAAAAGG
>WGFZ01000073.1 GCA_015491955.1 Nitratifractor sp.
CATGTAAAAATAGACTCTTTTAGTGTGCTTTTTAAATCATTGAAACTAATATTTAAATTATTCACTTATAGTTCCTTATCAAAACTTCTGTAATTTTCCCACGCTTATTGCTTTTACTATTTATAAATCTATTGGCATTTACAATTTGAATATCATAATTTTTATATAAATCTTTAATAAATTCTGTATCAGAATTACTCTGAACTACTTTAACTCCCATATTGGATAATTTTTCAAACAGTTCAAAAAGCTCAAACTGTTCTTCTTCTAAAAAGCAGTTGCTATCATATGAGGTAAAGTTAGATGTATCATTTAAAGGATAATATGGTGGATCAAAATAGACAAGATCATCTTTTTTGGCTTCTTTTAAAACTTCTTTAAAAGATTGATGTTTAATAGTTACATTTTGTAAAGCTTCACTAGCACTTAAAATCATATTATGATCGGCAATATTTGGATTTTTGTAACTTCCAATTGGAGTATTGAAATATCCCTTTTTATTTACTCGATAAAGCCCATTAAAGCAAGTTTTATTTAGATATATAAATCTTATTGCTTTTTCTAAACTTGAGAGTTTATTATAATCTTCTTTTCTGTCAAGCTCTCTTATTTGATAATAAAACTCTTTAGAGTGTTGTTCTTTATAAATTTCTAGCTGGTTAATTAATTCAAAAGGATTATTCTTTACAATATTATAACTATTTATTAATTCTGCGTTTATATCAGAAAGCACAACTTTTTTATTTTTTAATGCCCTCCTTGAAAAAAGCTTAAAAAAAACTGCTCCACTACCCACAAAAGGCTCATAATAGTTATTAAACTCTTTTGGAAAAAGTGGTAAAATTTGGTTTAATAATCCCCTTTTCCCACCTACCCATTTAATAAATGGATAATATTTTTTATTAGATACTATATCTATTTTAGATGTCATTATATATTCTCTTATTTTACTTATTTCAAGAATTATATCTAAAGAGTAATTTTTAAAATAAGTTTAAATATAATAGAATGGAATTTCAATTTAAATAAAGAGGAGGGAAGAGTGAGATATTTTAATCTTTTATCTGTTATGTTTGCTATTAGTTTAAATAATTTTGCTAGTGCTAAGTGTATGAATAGGGCAAATTTATATCCAGATTGTAGGTATCCTGCTGGTGATTCTTGGTGTTCTGAGCATAGATATAATAGACCCTATGCCTATAGAGATAGTTGTCTAAGAACTCTTAGAAGAGTTAAAAGAGCTTCACACTCCAATAGTAAAATACCTCTTTTAAATTCTATTAGTTCATTACATCAAGGTATGAGATATTCTAAAGCACGTAAAATCCTCATAAGAGGAGGGTGGCAAGGTGTTATCCATAGATGGCAAGATGTTCCAAGTGGTGGGCGTACACACGATTTATATTATGATAATGGTTGGACAGAGGTTGCTGATTGTGCAGGAACAGGTTTAGGGCAGTGTGAATTTGAGTTTATTGATATGTTTGGGGATACCCTAAAATTAATTACTGTTGGTGATTGTATAGATAATAGTAAGAAGTGTGATCTTAGTCTAGGATATTGGTCTGTAAAAAAGAGTCATTAAGATATTTTATAAAATAGGTTATGATTTGCCAAAAATATGAGGATAGCTTATGTTTGAGAGTAAAAGAGTACTTCTTTTTGACCTTGATGGGACTTTGATTGATAGTGTACCAGATTTAACAAAAGCTCTTAAACTTATGTTAGATGAGTTAAATATGCCAAGCTTTGATGAGAATATAGTTAGAGGCTGGGTAGGGAATGGTGCTTCTATACTTGTAAAAAGAGCTTTGCTAGGTAAGAGAGATTTTGAAGAGAGTGAGCTTGATAGTGAGTTTTTTAATGATGCTTTGAAACGTTTTATGGCTCATTACTCTAAAGTTTTGAATGATGCTACAGGTCTATATCCAGATGTGAAAGATACACTCCAAGAGTTAAGAAATAGAGATTATCGTATGGCTATTATTACAAATAAACCCTCTCAATTTGTCTCACCTATTCTTGAAAATTTAAAGATAGAATCACTATTTGAATCTATTGTCGGTGGTGATGATTTACCTAAGAAAAAGCCAGAGCCAGAGCCTTTGCTTTATAGTTGTGAAGTGATGGGAGTATCTACTGATGTAGCAGTAATGATAGGAGACTCATCAAATGATATTCTCTCAGCCAAAAGAGCAGGTGTCTCATCTATTGCTGTATCTTATGGTTATAACTATGATAATCCTATAGATACTTTGGGTGCTAATATAGTTATAGATAGCTTTAGAGAGCTTTTAGATTACTTTAAGGGGTGTAAGTAGTGAAAAATATAGTAGTTATTGGTGGTGGAGTTGCTGGGGTTAGTGTAGCTCTCCTTCTTGGAACTCTTGGTAAAAAAGTTACACTTATTGAGCGTAAGCCAACACTAATATCAGGTCCTCCTTTTTGTCATCTTCACGCAGGTGGAAACTTATATCGTGAAATTGATGATAATCAATGTTTGACACTACTTAGACAATCTATAGATTTTGCTAAAGTCTATCCATTTGCTATAGATTTTCGACCAACAGTTATTGCTATTCCTACTGAAGATAGTGGGACTCCTACCGCTCTTTTACGCCGTTTGAATCTATTAAAAGATGAGTATGCTAAGTTTGTATCTAAAGAGCCAGAAGCTAAAGTTTTAGGAGAAGTAGAGGATTATTTTCATATATTTGAACGTAAAGAGTTGGAAGAACTAGCTAAAGAAGAGACTCCCAAAAGCCCTAAAACACCCAAAGAGTGGATAATCCCACTTGCTAAACATTTGAATCTTGATAGTGTTAAATATCCTCTAATAATGGTACAAGAGTTTGGAATAAATCTATTTCGTCTTGCTAGTGGTGCTAGTTTGGCATTAGAGAGTATGTCAAATGTTACAATCCATTATAACAGTGTAGTAAAAGATATTAAAAAATCATCTTGGGGCTTTAAAGTCTTTTGTGAGGGTGATTTTGAGGGAGAAATCGAAGCCAATTATCTAATAAACGCTACAGGCTTTAGAACAGGAGAGATAGATGATATGCTTGGCATTAAATCTCAAAGAATGGTAGAGTTTAAATCTGCTTATACTGCTAAATGGAGTAAAAGAGAGGAGCTATTTCCAGAGGTGATTTTTCATGGAGCAAGAGGTACACCTCAAGGAATGGGACAATTTACTCCATATCCTGCTGGTTATGTGCAACTACACGGTATGACACAAGATATTACTTTATATAGTGATGGCTTAGTATCAAGTAGTAAAGATAGCTCACAGCCTAAATTAGCTTCTCATTTTATTGATAAGATAGAAAATACTTGGTCAAAAGAGGAGATACAAGAGCGTACAACGAGGGCTATAAGACATCTTGCTAACTATTTGCCAGATTTTGCAAAAGAGGCAGAAGTTGGAGGACCTCCACTATTTGGAGCTCAACAAATTCCAGGATTTGACCCATCTCTAAGAGTTGCTGAGGTTAGTTTTCCTCTAAAAAATTATGCTCGTTGTGAGATTGTGAAGGTCTCTTCTATTAGTGATATGGCAATAGCTATTTTTAGAGATATTAAAGATAAAGAATCTTTAGAAAATAGTTTATGGAGTATGGTTAATTTTTCAGAAATTTCAGAAGATAGTATAAGTAGATATGCTAAAGAGATAGCACAAAGTCGAGGTTATCCTAGTGAAATGGGTGATAGGTGTGTTGAGGATTAAAAAGCTTTTATAATCATAGAGAAATGAAGTAGTAGCTTAATATAAATAGTTATATATTAAAGCTTTCAAACCCTTCATATCTTTTAAATGATAATAAATATAAACTTTTTAACATATTTTTATCTATATTTTGTAGTTCTTCAAATACACTATTTTCAATGCCATTTTGTTGAATATATTCTAAAACATCATCCATAACTTTTGGTAAAGCTTCTAAAAGTTGCTTGAATCCTTCTTGTTCACCAGTTACTATTTCATAAAATTTATCAATAGAAACTCTTCTTATCTTTTCATGGGAAATAGATTCACCATCTAATGAGATTTGCCA
This sequence comes from Nitratifractor sp., assembly GCA_015491955.1. GTDB lineage: Bacteria > Campylobacterota > Campylobacteria > Campylobacterales > Sulfurovaceae > Nitratifractor. The sequence continues at coordinate 4,059 of WGFZ01000073.1, forward strand.
AGGTATATTTTGAGATTTTTTAGCTATTACTTCAACAAGCATACATATAGCTTTTGGATTATTATTAATTTTACTTGACATTCTCATATATGTTTTTTGTGATGAAGATGAATTCATAGTATTATGTTTATTTTTGATCTCTACATAAATATTATCAACTTCATTAACAATATCAAATCCTTGTTTTGGAACACTCCAATTTGTTTGTTTTGTATCTTTATGATAAATATATTTAAAAATATTTTGTTGAAAATATCCAATATTATTATTATTTGATTTATCCATTTGTCTAATTGATTCTGATTCTATTATATCTTTAATAGATTTACCATAAATTTTTGAATCAAATGTTAATTTAATAGGATCTATTAAATTCTTATTAAACTCTTTGAGTGTTATCTTAAACCTATATTTTTGTATTGTATTTTTTACATGATTAAATAAATCATTATTGCTTATAAAACTTAAATTATAATTTTGCATTTAATTGTTCTCCTTTAACTTATCTAAATATTTTATTATTGATAATCCAACTTCTTTTGCTAAATTTACAGGAACTGCATTACCAATTTGTTTATATTGTTGAGATAAACTTCCGCAAAATTCCCAATTATCTGGAAATGACTGTATTCGTGCATTTTCTCTTATACTAAATGGTCTTAGTTCATCAGGATGACATCTTTCAGTTTGTTTTTGAGATGGAGTACATAAAACTGTAAGTCCTGGCTCATTCCAAGATAATCTTCTTGCTATTCCAGTTCTGCCACCACCCATAAAATAAGTTGTTTTCATATAGTCTCTTGCTACATCATCAGGTAAATCTCTCCAACATCCACCAGGTTTTACATATTTTAATACTTCTTTTTTCTTCTCGTTATAAGTAGCACAGGGAGATGGTGGAACATCTTTTAAAATATCTTTTAATGTTAAATATTCTTTATACGGCTTTGGAAATTCAAATTCATCTTTTATTTTAGATTTTATATCTTTTCTTATGCCTATAATAACCACTCTTTGTCTTTTTTGTGCTACACCATAATCTAAAGAATTTAATACTTTATAAACTACTTCATAGCCTACATCTTCAAAAACTTTTATCATAGTTTTAAATGTTTTACCCTTATCGTGAGTAACCAAACCTTTTACATTCTCAGCAAAAAACATTTTTGGCTTTATTTCATTTAAAATTAAAGCATAATCATAAAATAGAGTACCTCTCGTATCATCAATACCAAGTCTATTACCCGCGTAAGAAAAAGATTGACAAGGATAACCACCAGAAAGTAAATCTATATCATAATTACTTTTTAAATACTGTCTTATACCCTCTTGAGATATTTTAGTAATATCTCCTTGAATTACATTCCAATTAGGTCTATTTTTTTTTAAAGTTTTACAAGCCCATTTATCTATTTCCACAAGAGCTTTAGTAGCAAATCCTGCCTCTTCTAATCCTAGTGCCAAACCACCAGCACCTGCAAATAGTTCAACTACACTATATTTACTCATTTATTAGACTCTCTATTCTTCTAAATTTTATTTAATCTCTTATTGTTTATATTTATTTAAAGAGTATTATAGCGATATTCTTATATTAAGAAATATTTAGATTTATTATATATTTATAGCTAGTATCCTTTAATTTTTAGCCATAAAATCCCTAGATATTCGTGTAGTGCTTTTTGTGTGTATAGAAGATTTTTAACTCCAGGGAAAATAGTCCAAAGGTTTCTTGGTCGTCTTATAAAATCAGCTGGTGCGGGGATAGGGTGTAGCCCTTCGTGGGTAAATATCATCATAGCTCTTGGTATATGATAAGCAGAACTTACTAAGAAAAATGGCTTTTTACCTATTCGTTTTTTAAGTTCTCTTGCCTCTTCTATGGTATCTTTTGGTTTTAAAAGAGGGGTTATTAGTTTTGAGTTTACTCCTGCTCTAATAAGAAACTCTCTAGCTCTTATTGCATCACTTTGAAAAAAGCTACCTTTATATCCACTTGTGAATATATGAGCAGTTGGAAAGAGTTTATGAAGATTTAATACCTCCCAACCTCTTGTCTCTAAATCTCCACCAAGTAGCAATATAGCCGTAGCTTTGGGAGGATTTTTTAGTGCAGGGTAGTTGGCTTCAAGTGAATATATTAGGCTATGGCTAAATGGGCGAGAGCTAAAGAGCCATAACAAAAGCGTAGCTATAATTAACGTAAGAAGTCCAACTTTAGCTCTTTTTTTGTAGATAAAATAGATAGAAATCAACAAGAGTAGAAATACAATTGCTAGAGGTGTTAGAAGAGAGGCAAGAACTTTTTTAAGATAGAATCCAAACATTTTAAAATATTCCTAGGCTATTAAAAATAGTAATATACCTAATCCTAATATAAAAAATAGACTAGCATACTCCAAAAATTTTATAAGCTTAGTGTTAGTAGAACTCTTTTTACGTACCTTAATTGCTACTATTGCGGTTATAAATATAATTAGACTCATTCCAATACTCATAAATAAAGCACTTAAAAAGCCAATAAAATATACTCCCAATGACATAGTAAACAAAAATATTGTTACAGTACCAGGACAAGGAACTATACCAGCAGCTAATATAACACCTAAATCTGTACTTGTTGTCTTACATGCACTACAGCTACAACTGCTACCGCTATGGTGATGATGAGTTGTTACATTAGGGCTATTTGGTTTTACTACACTAAAGTAAGGTGCTTTTCTTATATGGTCTCTCTTATACTTTTGGCGTAGCATATATAGAGCTATTAAGATTATTATAATTGCACTAACTTTAGTAGTGATCTGTTCTATATTTACAAGTGTAGAGCTAAACATAAGACCAATGACATAATAGACAATAAGTGTTAGTAAAAATGCAGAGAAGGTATGGACAACTCCTATAAGAGAAGCTATTGAGAAGGCTTTAAAGTATGATTGCTCTTTTTGCATAAAGTAGCTACTTACTAGAGTCTTACCATGACCTGGACCAACAGCGTGTAAAACACCATATAAAAAGGAGAAGATAAGAAGCCACATATATGATAAAACAGAGTTATTATCTTTGATATTTTTTAGTGTTGTTTTGAGTCTATTTTTGAGATTATTTAAAGCATTGCTTAATATTACTATTGGTGAAAATTTACTCTTTTGTGTAGTTGCTTCTTTTGTATAGTTTGGAGCAATAGCTTTATCTGGAGCATTTGAGGCTTGGATATCCTCTCTCATTTGAACTTGTTCAGGCTGGTTGGTAAAATCCTTAAAAAAATAGATATATGTTTGATAGTAAGCTGGTTTTATAACATAGAAATCTTTATAGTTTTTTAGTATAACATCAGAGAATATAAAGCCAAAATTTCCAGTATTATCAAAATAGGATATAGATAGTTTATGATTTTTATCCAATACAATAGGGATAGTAAAGCTATACTCAAAGACCATAGCCCCTTTGACAAAGCTTATTTTACCTCTATTTACTAAGTGCAGTTTTATAAATTTAGACCTAAACTCTTTATCTTTTTTTCTATACTCCACTTCTGTAAGATAGTTGAAATCTTTTATATAGCCAACGAGATTATCATATAAATCTTTTATTTCATCTTTATCAAAGTGATTATCAGAATTTCTATCATAAGGACCAAGCATAGATGTGAAGGCTTTATGAAATTTCCATTTGACTTTGAAGAGTGTGCTATCTTTTTGAGGATATATTTTAGTATAGACACTAACTTGTGGTATAGATTTTCTACACAAAGCACAGCCGTAAGATATGCTTCCCAAGAAAACTATTATAATAAAAATCTTTTTCATTTAATTAACCTTTTGATTCCAAGAAATAGCAATAAAGATATAGCACCTACTATAATAATCGTTGCTCCACTTGTAAGGTTGTATTGATATGAGAAGTATAGACCAACAAGAGTAAAAATGCTAGATAATAGACCAGAAAGAAGCATCATCTTTCCCAAAGAGTTTGAGAGTTTTTCAGCTATATATACAGGAATAGTTAGTAGAGCAATAACTAAAATAAGCCCTACAACTTTTATAGCGATAACAACCGTTAGAGCAGACATTACTAAAATAAGAGTATAGAAAAATGGTACATTAATTCCACGTAAAGAGGCGTATTGACTATCATAAGAGACAGCTAAAATATCACGGTATCGTAGGCTTACAATTCCAACAATAGATATTGTAAGAGCAGACATATAGTATAAATCCTCTTTACTTACTGCCAAAATTGAGCCAAATAGATAGCTCATTAAATCAACATGATAGCCAGGTGTTAAGTCTATAAAAATAATACCAATAGCCATTCCCACTGCCCATATAAGACCAATAAAGGTATCCATACGCTCTTTTTGGTGAAGTGTAATATATGCCATAAATAAAGCAGCACCCACTGCAAAGAGTGATGTCCCTAAAAATATAGGAAAACCAAAAAAGATAGCAAGACCAATACCCCCATAGGTAGTATGTGCTATTCCACCACTTAAAAAAACCATACGATTTACTACCACAAGAGAGCCAATAACTCCACTAACGATACTTACAAGAACTCCTGCAATAAGTGCATTTTGTATAAAATGATAAGAGAGTGCTTCTAACATTACATCTCCTTATTTTGACTTAGAAGTTGAAGCATCTCAACTTCACAAAAATGCTCTGTATCTTTTGGGGGTTTAAAGGTACTATTTATTTTGTGAAAAGTTAAAGTCTTATTTATATAGGCTACTTTATCGGCATATCCAAGAATAATAGATATATCGTGGCTTACTACAATGATAGTTATATGCTCATTTAATCTCTTTAAAAGTTCATATATCTGCTTTTGACCTGTAGAATCAATACTAGCAGTTGGCTCATCAAGTAGTAATATTTTAGGGTGAGTACACAAAGCCCTTGCTATCATAACTCTTTGACGTTGTCCACCAGATAAAGAACCTATTTTTCTATCTGCATACTCTTGCATACCAACTTGCTCCAACGCCCCTAAAGCACAAGCAATCTCTGTTTGACTATAACCAAAGAGCGGACGCTTATGTCCTATATCTCCCATCATTACAACTTCAATAACTTTAATTGGAAAATCTATATTTATATTTGTATTTTGCGGTACATATCCAATTTTAGATAGATTCTTGTGGGGAGCTTCTCCTAGAACTTTGATAGTTCCACTCTTTGGAGATAGTAAGCCTAATAAAATTTTTAAAAGTGTAGATTTTCCTCCACCATTAGGACCAATGATGGCTAGAAAATCTCTCTCATTAACTTCTAAATTAATATCCTCTAAGACATTATCTTTTTTATAGGAAAAGTATAAATTCTTAATAATAACAGCACTCATAATACTCTTTTTATTTAGATTATACTATTTTGTAGCCAAAGCACTGGCTAATTACTGCTGTGCAATAGCTTTAGCTAGTTTAATAAGATTACTTGACCAATCTGGATTTAATGGACTAAGAGCAATTACAGGAATATTAAGCTCTTTAGCAATTTGTTTAGCAACCTTTTGACTAAACTCTGGCTCAGTAAAAATTGCTTTTACACCATTTGCTTTAGCCTCTTTTATAAGATTAATCATCTGTTTTGGTTTTGGCTCTTTACCCTCTATCTCAATTGGAAGTTGCACCAAAGAGTACTCTTTAGCAAAATATCCCCAAGCTGGGTGAAATACCATAAATTTTGTCTCTTTAGGAGTCTTTGCTAAAATATTTTTGATTTTCTCATCTGTTTTATCTATTTTTGCAATGAGAGTTTCATAGTTTTTCTTATAAAAATCACTATTTGCTGGGTCTTTACTCAAAAGAGCCTTATATATATTTTTAGCAATAGTCTTAATATTTTTAGGAGATGTCCATATATGAGGGTCTAAACCACCATTTTCTTCACCCTCTTTACCACCCATAGCAATTTTCTTAATGCCATTTGCAACATTGATAATTTTCATTTTAGAGTTTTGATTTTTTAATTTAGGTAACCAAGGTTTTTCAAATGGAACATCAAGAGTAAAATATAAATCAGCTTTTGAAATCTCTTTCATTTGAGATGGTTTTGGTTCATAAGTGTGGGGTTCTTGACCAACTGGAACCATAACTGTAACAGATACTTTATCTCCACCAATTGCTTTTGTAAAACTCTTTTGAGGTAAGATACTTACTACACAATTTACCTTTGCTAAAACTAAAGAAGAGCCAAAAAGTAAAGTGAAAATCAACTTTTTCATATAAATAGTCCTTTTTAATAATTGATGCAACTAAATCGCATTTATAAAATTCTAATACATAAAAACTTTAATGCAACTTAGTCGCATTAAATGCTATACTATCGTTTATGAAAACACAAGAGCTATTAAGAGATAAAAAACTAAAAGTAACCCCTGCTAGGATTGAGCTAATAGAGCTTTTTAAAAGAGAAAAAAAACCTCTTAGCTATGAAGATATAAAAGATACTATTAATATGGATAGAGCTACATTCTATCGCAATATGAATAAATTTGAAGAAGTAGGGCTTTTTAGTGTATTTGAATCAAATAGTAAAATAAGATTTTTTGAGTTCAAGCTAACTCCTCATGCTCATTTTATATGTATTGAGTGCCATAGTATTGAGTGTATAAAGAGTCTTGATATTAAACTAGATGGTTATGAAGTCCATAATATGACAATTAAGGGTAGGTGCAAAAACTGTACCTTATAGTTTTTTATCTATTTGTCTCATTTTGATAAAAGTAGTTAGTAGCCTCTACAAACCCATCAACACTTCCACAATCAAAACGCTTACCCTCAAATTTATATCCAAGTACCATTCCCTCTTTCGCTTGAGTTAGTAGGGCATCAGTTATTTGAAGTTCTCCATTTTTCCCAGCTGGAGTACTCTCTATAAGCTTAAAAATATCTGGTGTAAGGATATATCTACCAATAATAGCAAGATTTGAAGGTGCTTTATCACTCTCTGGTTTCTCTACCATATCATCTACCAAAAAGACTCCATCTTCTATCTCTCGCCCTGCAATTACTCCATACTTATGAACCTCTTTTTTATCTACTTCCATAATAGCGACTATTGAGCATCTATATTTATTGTAAAGCTCTATCATCTGCCTTAATACACCAATACCATTTGGATTTATACACAAGTCATCGGCTAATATTACAGCAAAAGGTTCATTATCCCCTACAAGGGCTTTACCTTTATATATAGCATCACCTAAACCTTTCATCTCATTTTGACGAGTATAGGTAAATGTACAACTATTTATAAGTTTACGAATATCAGTAAGTAAAGACTCTTTAGCAGAGCCTTTAATCTGATGTTCAAGCTCATAGCTAATATCAAAATGGTCTGTAATAGCACGTTTTCCACGTCCTGTAATAATTGCCATTACATTACACCCAGCCTCATAAGCCTCTTCAACTCCATATTGGATAAGTGGCTTAGTTAGGATTGGAAGCATCTCTTTTGGCATAGCTTTTGTAGCAGGGAGAAAGCGTGTACCATATCCAGCAGCGGGAAAGAGACATTTTGAAATCATAAATATCTCCTATATATGCTCATCATTTCTAACAAGTTTCTCTATTAGACGTGTCATCATTCTAACACCTGCACCACTAGCTCCGTGAGGATTCTCACCCCAAATATGCTCAACAAAAGCAGGACCAGCAATATCAATATGTACCCACTTATCTCTATGCTCTTCATCAATAAATTCACTCAAAAATAGTCCAGCTGTAATAGCTCCACCATATCTAGTATTTGAGATATTACAAATATCAGCTATCTCACTCTTTAGACTTTTACGTAGAAATCTATTAAAATCTAGCTTTGTAACCATCTCTCCAGATAGAGTATTTCCAGCATATAGAACTTTTTGTATTGGCTCAGTTGCAAATCCCATAACTCCACTTGTATATTGACCAACACCCACAACACAAGCTCCTGTAAGTGTAGCAAAATCAAATAGATAATCAGCCTTTACCTTCTCTTGAGCATAACACAAGACATCTGCTAAGACTAAACGCCCCTCAGCATCTGTATTTCTTACCTCTATCGTTTTTCCATTTTTAGCCCTCAAGACATCATCAGGTTTATAGGCATCTCCACCTATCATATTCTCTACTGCTCCAATAAAGCCGTGAACTTCAACAGGAAGATTTAGCTCACTTACAGCTTTTAAGATTCCAATTACAGCAGAGCCACCACTCTTATCAGATTTCATTGTAGTCATAAAATCAGATGGCTTTAGACTAAGTCCACCACTATCATAAGTAAGACCCTTTCCAACAAGGCTAATAGTAGCTATTGGCTCCTCTTTCGGTCTGTAGCTTAGATGAATTAGTTTAGCTTCGTGGCGACTTGCTCTTGAGACTGCTAGTAGGGCATTCATTCCCTCTTTTTCCATCTCTTTTTTACCTAATACCTCAATACTTAAATGATGACTATTTTCACTAAGCTCTTTGGCAATATTTGACATAGTTTCAGGATAGCAATCATCTGGGGCTGTATTTACAATATCTCTTACAAAATTGGTAGCTTCAGCACAGATTACTGCTTTGTTGATAGCTCTTTGGATTGAAGGGATATTTATATTAAAACCATTATACTCTTCAATTGATATACGTACTTTATGTAGATATTTATCACTCTTTTTACTCTTATATTTCTCAAATCTATAACCACCAAGCAATAGTCCTTCTGCTTGAGCTCTTAAAACTGATGTACATTCAGGGTGGTGCATATAAGTTGCCATTTTGGCAATTTTATACCCTTTTCCAATTAATGCACGAACAGCACAAGCACTAGCTGAGCGAATATCACTACTATCAATGGAGTTAGCCCCTACAAAGATTTTACGTCTCTCTGCTAAAATGCAAACTTCATCTTGCTCCCCGCTAAAACCAATCTCTGCAAGAAGCTCTTTATCATTATCACAAAATCTTTGGTCAAAGTTTTTATTGATAACTATGACAATCTCAATATCTGCTTCAATCTCATTTAGAAGCTTTTCATAAAATTTTATACTTTTCAATCTATTTCCTTTTTAAAAATCTAATAGTTCTTTTGCTTGAATCATATCTTTATCACCTCGTCCTGATAAATTTACTAAGATTAATTTACCATCAATCTCTTTAGGATTCATCTTTTTGAGATATGCCACAGCGTGAGAACTCTCAAAAGCTGGGATTATCCCTTCACTCTGAGATAGCCAGACAAAAGCATCAAGAGCCTCTTTGTCTGTAATGTGGTCATATTTTACCCTCTCTAACTCTTTTAAGTAGGCGTGTTCGGGGCCAATTCCAGGATAGTCCAGTCCTGCACTGATGGAGTGAGCCTCTTGAATTTGACCATCTTCATCTTGAAGGAGATAACTCATCTGTCCGTGAAGAACGCCGGGGCTTCCTTTGGCAAGACTAGCTCCGTGTTTTGAGTCAAGTCCTAAACCTCCAGCTTCTATTCCAATACACTCAACACTATCTTCATCTAAAAAGTGGTTAAAAATCCCCATAGCATTTGAGCCACCACCAATACAAGCAATTACATAATCTGGTAATTTATCTTCTACCTTTAAAATCTGAGCTTTTGCCTCCCAACCAATGATACTTTGAATATCTCTAATCATCATAGGATATGGATGAGGTCCTGCTACTGTTCCAATTACATAGAATGTATCTCTTGCATTTGTTACCCAATGTCTAATAGCATCATTCATAGCATCTTTTAAAGTTTTACTACCACTTTGAACTGCGTGAACTTTAGCTCCAAGAAGTCTCATTCTAAATACATTCAACTCTTGACGTGCTACATCTTTAGCACCCATAAATATTTCACACTCAAGCCCAAATAGTGCGGCAACTGTTGCAGTAGCTACTCCGTGTTGTCCTGCTCCAGTTTCGGCAATAATCTTCTTTTTTCCAAGTCTTTTAGCTAAGATGGCTTGAGCTACAGTGTGGTTTATCTTGTGAGCTCCTGTATGGTTGAGGTCTTCACGCTTTAGATATATCTTAGCCCCAAGCTCTTTTGATAGATTACTAGCAAAATAGAGTGAGCTAGGACGACCAACATAGTTTTTATAGTAGTAATCGACCTCCGCCCAAAACTCTTTGTCAAAGCGTATAGCCTCATAATCAGCCTTTAGAGATTCAAGTACAGGCATCAAAGTTTCAGGTACATAACGTCCGCCAAAAATTCCAAAATGTCCTAACTCATCAGGGTCATAATTTGATGCACTAGGTATATAAAAATCTTGATTTTGACTCATAATATTCCATTTATTTCTAAATTTTTTATCTCTTAATTATATCCAATTCTTTTCAAGTAGAATTGAAGATTTTTACACTACTTAAGCTAACTTTAGCTCCTCAAGGTATAATCACACAAATATAAGAGGGCATAACCCTAAGTAAAAAGGATTAAACATGAGAGGAAAAGTCTGGAAATTTGGAGACAATATTGATACAGATCTCATCATTGCAGCTCGTTATCTAAATACAAGTGAGCCTAGTGAACTTGCTAAACACGTTATGGAAGATGCTGACCCAGAGTTTGTTAACAAGATGAGTGTTGGTGATATTATTGTTGCAGGAGAAAACTTTGGCTGTGGTTCAAGTCGAGAACACGCCCCTATTGCTCTTAAATCTGCGGGTATTTCGGCTATTATTGCTCCCACATTTGCAAGGATATTTTATAGAAATGCTTTTAATATGGGATTGCCTATCTTTGAACTTTCTGAAGTTGATGAGATAAACGAGGGAGATATTGTACGTATAGATATGGAAAAGGGTGAAGTTGTAGATGAGACAAGTGGTAAGAGTTATAAATTTACTCCTATTCCTGAGTTTATGCAAGAGCTTGTAGATGCAGGTGGATTGATAGAGTATGCTAAAAGAGAGCTTGAAGCTCAAAATAAGGAGGCTTAATGCGTAATTATAAAATTGGAGTTATAAAAGGTGATGGAATTGGTCCAGAGATTGTCGATGAGGCGATGAAGGTACTTGATGCCATAAGTGCGGTTGAAGATATTAACTTTGAGTATAGTGATTTTTTGCTAGGTGGAGCTGCTATTGATGCTACTGGTGTACCTTTGCCAGAGGAGACAATTCAGGGGGTTAGAAGAGTTGATGCTGTACTCTTTGGAGCGATTGGTGGTCCAAAATGGGATAGCCTTGAGCGTCATCTTCGTCCTGAAAGTGGTCTTCTTGGACTTCGCAAAGCTATGGGAACCTTTGCTAATTTACGTCCTGCTATTGTCTATGATGAGTTGGTAAATGCTTCAACACTAAAGCCAAAGGTAGTTAGTGGTGTTGATATTATGGTGGTTAGAGAGCTAACAGGTGGTATATACTTTGGTCAGCCAAGAGAGCAGGGTAAAGATAAAGCCTTTAATACTATGGTTTATAGTAAAACTGAAGTTGAGCGTATTGCTAGAGTAGCTTTTGAAATTGCTATGAAGAGAGATAAGAGAGTTTGTTCAGTTGATAAAGCAAATGTTTTAGAAGTTAGCCAGTTTTGGAGAGATATTGTAGAAGAGATTCATAAAGATTATCCAGAAATAGAGCTAAGTCATATGTATGTTGATAATGCGGCTATGCAACTAATTAGAGAGCCTAAGCAGTTTGATGTAATTTTAACTGGAAATATCTTTGGTGATATTCTCTCAGATGCGGCTAGTATGCTTAGTGGCTCTATTGGTCTTCTCCCTAGTGCTAGTACGGGTGAGGGTGTTGGACTATTTGAGCCAATTCACGGCTCAGCTCCAGATATTGCTGGGCAAGGGATTGCCAATCCAATTGCAACTATTGCTAGTGTGAGTATGATGCTTAGATATGCTCTTGGTGAAGAGAGTGCAGCAAATAGGATTGATAGTGCAATTAAAAAGAGTTTAGCAGAGGGGTATAGAACAGGTGATATTTCAGCATTTGATGCTAAAGAGGTAGTTAGTACTACTGAGATGGGTAGTATTATCGCGAACTATGCTTCAAAATAGATTTAATTATCTAAAATATTAGTCCTTTTGGGGCTAAATTTAAATATATATGAAAACTCTATATCTTCCAAATTTTATCAATAAGATACCAAACTTTTTAAAGAGCCAAATAGATTATCTAATCTCTTTTATGAGAGATAACTACAATGCTAAACTTATGCTAGTTGGTGGTGCTGTTAGAGATATTCTCTTAGGCAGAGATATAAGTGATTTAGATATTGAGTGTTATGGGATTGATGAGAATAGTTTTCATCAAGCTATGAGAGAGCTTGGGGCTTTGGGAGTAGGGAAGAGCTTTTTTGTATATAAATATAAAAATTTAGATATTTCCCTGCCACGCAAAGAGCAAAAGGTGGCTAAAGGGCATAGAGGATTTAAAGTAGAGTTAGCAAGTGATGCAAAAGAGGCTAGTAGAAGACGAGATTTTACAATCAATGCTTTAATGTATGATATTCAAGAGCAGAAGATTTTAGACTTTTGGGGTGGATTGGAAGATATAAATAGCTCACTACTTAGATATGTAGATTCAAATAGTTTTATAGAGGACTCTTTGAGAGTTCTTAGAGCTATGCAATTTTCTGCACGCTTAGGTTTTCGTATAGAGAGGGATACTTGCCAACTGTGCCAAGATATTTTACTTGATGATTTATCAGGAAATAGAATTTTTGTAGAGTTTGAGAAGCTATTTAATGCAAAATATCTTCATTATGGCTTATATGCCTTAGAGAGTATGGGTATCTCTAAAAAGCTTTGGGGGGAGCGTCTAAGCAAAGATAGTTTTTTAAAGATAGCTTATGAGATGGCTCACTACAATAGGACTCAAAACTCTAGTGAGATATACCCCTATATCTTTTTAACAATCTATCTTCAACATACTACTACCCCAGCTTCCAAGATACTCCAAGCCATTAATGCTCCAAAATTATTTTGGCGTAAATTGGAATATCTCCCTAAACTACCTAAAGATATTAAGCCAAGTTTTGTAGCAAGTTTAGCAAAAAAGGAGGGTGTACAGTATTCCCCACTTGCTTGTTATCCTAAAGTGGCTACTTTAGCCAAAGAGCTTGATATTTGGGATAAGCCACTTTATATTGGTATTACTCCAAAAGAGCTTTTAGAACAAGGTTTTAGAGCTAAGGAGCTTGGAAGAGAGCTTGAAAGATATTATCAAAAGAGATTGAAGCAGATAGATGAAGAGGCTACTTCTTTTTAAGAAATTTTTCTATTTTAGAAGTAGGCATTGGCTTTGCAAAATAGAATCCTTGAAAATATTTGCAACCTATATTTTTTAGGTACTCAAACTGATTTTTTGTCTCAACTCCTTCACAAAGAAGAGATAGATTCATAGATTTAGCTAAAGCTACTATTGTATTTACAATAGTACAATCCTCATCATTATTAGGTAGTCCTAGTATAAATGATTTATCTATTTTAATCTTATGAATTGGTAAGCGTTTTAGATGTGAAAGAGAAGAGTATCCTGTTCCAAAATCATCAATAGAGATTTTAATCCCCATTTTATGAAGTTTTTGTAAATTATCTATCGATTTTTTATAATTAGTCATAATTTTTGATTCAGTTATCTCAAACTCCAATTTATTTAAATCAAATAAGTATTGTTTAGATATTTCTAAGAGTTTTGGGATAAATGACTCTTTTTCAATCTGTTCTATTGGTATATTAATGGATAAAATCGGTACTTCAAATTCCTTTTCCTTCCAATTTAAACTATCTTGCATAGCCTGTTTTAATACAAGATAGGTTAAATCCTCTATTACTCTACTCTTTTCAGCAATAGGAATAAATTCTGATGGTGCTATCTCTCCTTTAATCTTGTTATGCCAACGAAGAAGAGTCTCAAAACCATATAATTGCTTTTCTTTTCCATATATTATTGCTTGATAATATACTTCAAATTCACTATTTTCTATACCTTTACGTATATCTGATTCTATGATAGAATATTTCTTAGAATTATCTTTTATATAATCTGAATATAGGCAAAGTTGTCCTTTTCCTTTTGCCTTTGCTCTATACATAGCAGTATCTGCAAATTTTATCAGTTCCTCTTTGTTTGAAGCATCAAAAGGGTATCTACTAATTCCAATACTAGCACCTGTATATAGTTCATGAGAATTTATAGTAATTTTCTTTTCTAAATTATTAATGATACGATTAGCAATATTTTTTATATCATCTTCTAAATATGTATCTTTTAAAATTATTGTAAATTCATCACCACCTATTCTTGCAACAATATCATTTTTTGATACAGATTGTAAAATTCTATTTGCTACAGTTTTTAATACTTCGTCTCCTATACTGTGTCCTAGAGTATCATTAATCTGTTTGAAATTATCTAAATCAATAAAAAGGAGTGTAAATTTTTTAGAATGCTCTTTTGTTAATTGTATAAGTTTTTCTTCAAAAAAGGTACGATTTTTAAGACCTGTTAAATTATCATGATAGGCTTGGTACTCTAGCCTCCTATGTATCTCATATAGTTCTGAAATATTTATATCAAATATAATAACCTCTCTTTTATTTTTATATTTTTTATATTGTATATATGATTGTACAGGATATGTAGTTCCATCTTTCCTAATATGGATTGTCTCATTTAGGGCATTCCCATTTTGAATTAGCTGATTTCTTAAAAGTTCTATTTTCTCTTCTGATATATTTTGATTTATATCTAAAATACTCTTTTTAAGGAGTTCTTCCCTTTCGTAGCCCAGTGCCTTTATGGCAGATTTATTAGCATATAGAATTTTAAAACTATCTTCATCCATTATATATATTTCACTAGTAGAATCTTCAATAATACTTGCTAACTCTTCGTTATACTCTTTTAGTTTTACTATTTCACTAATATCAAGAATAGTACCTATTGCTTTTTTAGGAGAACCATCATCATCAAAAGTCATCTTAACATTAATCAATACAGTTATAGTCTCTCTATTTTTTTTATAAAATCTAAGTTCAGTTTTGCATCTATTTCCTTTAAATATTGATGATAAACACTTTTTTGCCTTATATAGGTTATCTTCACAAATTAGCTCTAAAAAGGTATTAATCTCTACTGAATTGGCTTTAGGAGATATATCAAAAATATTATATATCTCATCAGAGTAAAAAGTATTGTGATTTTTTAAATCAATTTGAAATGTACCAAATCTCCCTACTGCTTGTGCCTCTTTTAAAGCTTCATTTTTAGCTTCAATAATCTTTTTTTCCTCTTCAAGCCTTTTATATTCACTCTCCAACTCTTTGGTTGTTGTATTTATTAGATTTATTAGAGCTTTTTTACTCAAAGAGTACTCATCAAGTTCTATATCGAGAGTTTTATCTCTATTATTTTGATACTCTTTTTTATATTCAGATAATGCTAAGATTGTCATTGTTTCATTAAAAAGTTTATATGAGTTAGATTGAGTATAAAACTCTCCATAGGTGAAAAAACCAGATGTTGGAGCAATACCCTCTAAAGGCTCTATCTCCCTTTTTATAAGTATTGGTATAAAACGTCGTCTTGCCATACAAGAGTATATAAATATAGATTCAATACTATTTTTACTCAACTCCCTAAAGATTCTTTGTCTATCAAATAGTATCATTGATGAATCACCATGACCAAAACGAACACTAGAGCCTACTTTTAAATCTCCAGCAAAAGATAGAGAACCATCATTATGTTTTTTGATAACAGCTCTAGCAATATATTGATTATCTTTTTTTATAAGTAGCGGAAATTCAATTCCAATAACAGGAAGTCTCTTGCTAACCTCTTCACCAAGATAGTGTCTATATATCTCTTGTGTAGCTATATTATCTATTGTATAGACTCTATTATCTTTAGATTTAGTTACAACCATCTTTTTACCAATAGGAATCCAGTTAAAACTAAAGCTTGTTTTAACAAGTAAATCTCTGTTGGATATAGCAACACCAATTGCTGAGTATTGAGGGGTAATACCCTTCTTAGTTAGTAAGAATGTCTGCCTTAACTTCCCATTATCTCCTGCCATTCCTCCAGAGATAATCATATTTTTATTAATAGAGGCTATTCCTTTTAGTAGTCTTTCTCCATTTGTATTTATACCATCTGAAAATACAATAGCGACTTTAGTATCTTTTTGATTTAGCTTTTTAGCTAACTCTTCTCCTCTCTTATAGCTATCTTTATTGGTAGAAATAGCACAATATAACTTACTCTTTTTAAATTGAGTAATAGATATAACCGTTTTTCCTATAGATATTTCTCCAGAACATATCTCACCATCTGTTGTTGCTCCAATGATGGTAGCTAGTGAAAATAGAGCTTTAACATTTTTAATTAATAAGGAGAGTCTATTTGAGTCAGTAATAGAGGTAAAAATCTGAATAAGTATTTTATCGTTATCTACGATAGCATTTTTAGATACAAATTTCTCCAACTCTTTTTTATTTAGATAAAAACAATTATAACTCTTCAATAGATTCTCCCTTTGTGCTATTTTAACCTAAATAGATATAAATTATAGATAATTTGTACAAAGAGACAGACTTCTTTCTTATCTATTTATACCATACTCCTTCTCTTGATAATTTATAGTATCTTGCATCTGTTTACAAATCTCTTCATACCACTCTTTAGAAGCCTTTTTTACATCTAATGATTGTAAGTATATAACACGTACACTCCCAGAGTGTGCTGTTTTATTATGTTCATTTAAAATCCATTTACTTCCAACTATAACAATAGGTTGAATCCTAAGTCCCAACTTTTGTGCTATAAATTTTGGACCTGATTTAAATGGTAGAAGAGCTTGAGTACTAGCACGTGTACCCTCTGGAAAAATTGCTATAGCACGATTTTTATTCTCTATACTATTTTGAGTATCTTTAAATAGCTTTACAAGACCTGCTTTATTCTCTCTATCAACAGAAATCATATCTCCACGCTTAAGTAATCTTCCAAACCAAGGAGTTTCAAACAGCTCTTTTTTAGCTACCCAGCTCCAGTGAGTGTTCTCGATTGCCTCCATAGCTATTATGTCTATAATTCCTTGATGATTAATAAGAAATAGTTGAGCATCGGGGTCTCTATCTCCTACTTTTTCAACTCTTGCACCTAAAAGAAGTAGTATAAGACGATTTAAGTAGTGCATAATGCTCCCTTTATATTTAGGGAAAATATATAAAAGAGGAATCATACCCAATGCGACAATTGAGCTAATAATAAATGCACCCCAATAGAATCTAATTTTGGCAAATATCTTCATTTTTTATCCATCCTGTAATTTCATCTTTGTAACGTACTTTGTAATAGTGTTTGTATTGATTTAATACTGGTAGCATTGTCTGTTTCTTTATAGTTGCTCCAATAGTTGAAGTGTTTATTGGAAGAATATAAAGTGGTGTTCTTGCCTTTACACATACCTTTTCAAGTGGTACAAAGAAGGTAAGAAATATAATCCCTGCCATAATAAGGAGTATAAGATAAAAAGCATCTCTATATATAAAAAACATCAATAGGAAAAAGATACTTAATCCTCCAAAAGTATATTTTTTTAGTTTACTAAAGCTACTATCTTTAGGATTTAAATTACTCTGAATAGCTTTTATATGAGTATGCTCATATCTAGTTGATATAGTTATTGGTACAAACTGCTCTTTTATGACATTATAATAATTAAAAGTTACTTTATGAATTTTTGAAGGTATAACAAAATAGTACTCAATAGTTTGAAATGAACCCCTTCTTTGTATTGAGTCAATTCCATCTTCTATAACATTGGGAATCGACATATCTTCTAAATTTGCTTCGTGTGCTTCTATAATAATATCAATTAGGTTATGTCTCTTATCAAAAGCAGAGACTTGAGCAGTCTTTATTTTAAAATCAGAAGCTATGACTCCACAAAATGATTTTTTATATGGAATATCAAGTTTCTTTACTAAAATAAGTCTCTTCTTTAGTATGTGAGTACCATTTATATCTTTAATCAATAGTTTTGGAAGATGGAAATTATCACTCTTTGCTTTAAAATAGAAAGTATAAAAGGTATTTTTACCATTACTAACTTTTAAAGGTTCTCTATCTAAAGGTTTTGTTTTTGACCTTTTATCAAAGGAAAAATCCAATGGCGTACTCATCTTGGTATCTAATGCCAAGATAGTTACAGGGAATACTTCAGTACTATAGAGTTTTTTAGGAATATAGCTATATTGATATTTCTCCTGAGCTATCAATGGTGATAGAGTTAATAATATAATCCAAAGATAGCCCAGAAGGTAGCGAATCATATTTGCCTAAATCCCTCAAGCATTTTTATACCATCACTAGAACCTAAAAGAGTCTGCATAGCTCTTTCTGGGTGTGGCATTAATCCAAATACATTTTTTTGAGCATTACACACACCAGCAATCTGTTCAACAGAGCCATTTATATCCATTACATTAGCATCACTATCACAATATTGTAAAAGAATTTGACCATTGTCTCTCATATCACTTAGAGTCTCATCATCTACAAAGTAGTTTCCATCTGCGTGAGCTATTGGAATACTAAGTATCTCATCTTTTTTACATCTATTAAGGAAAGCATTATCACTATTTACCACTTTAAGCTCTTGAATACGAGATATAAAGTGGAGATTTTTATTTCGTTTCAAAGCTCCAGGAAGAAGACCTGCTTCTGTTAAAATTTGAAAACCATTACAAATACCTAAAACATAACCACCACTATTGGCATACTCTTGTACAGCTTTCATAATTGGTGAAAATCTAGCAATAGAACCAGAGCGTAGATAATCACCATAACTAAATCCACCTGCTACAACAACTAAATCAGTATCTTGAGGAAGATTCTCCTCTTTATGCCAAACTAATCTTGTCTTATGATTTAGATGCTCAAAAGCCCAAACACTATCATAATCACAATTTGTTCCAGGAAACTGAAGTATTGATACATTGAGAATTTTCATTCTACAATCTCTATATCATAATCTTCAATAACAGTATTAGCAAGAAGAGTTTGAGACATCTCATCAAGCTCTTCTTTCGCCTTTTCTTTATCAGTACTATTTAGTTCTAAAATAATTTGTTTTCCAATACGAACATCGCTTACATTATCAAAGCCTATAGAGCCTAGAGCGTGATGGACAGCCTTTCCTTGTGGGTCAAGGACTCCCTCTTTTAGATATACATTTACAATTGCTTTCATTTCCTCTTCTCCTTGAGTTATCTATTTTTAATGCGATTAAGCACTTCAGTATAAGCTTCAGCTAGACCACCAAGCCCTTGACGGAAACGATCTTTATCCATTTTTTCATTGGTATTAGCGTCCCAAAGGCGAAAATTGTCAGGACTTAACTCATCAATAAGGATAATATTACCATCTTTATCACGACCAAACTCTAGTTTAAAATCAACAAGTTTTAGATTAAGCTCTTGATAGAAGCTTTGTAGAAAATAGTTTATTTTACGAGCCATATATCTTAGATAATCTAACTCTGCCTCATCTTGAACAAGCTCTAAAATTAAGCAGTGTTGGTCATTTAGCTTAGGGTCTCCTAAATCATCATTTTTATAATCAAACTCTACAAGAGTAAATGGGAGCTTTGTACCCTCTTTGATACCTAAAGACCTTGATAGACTTCCTGCTGCTATATTTCGTACTATAACTTCTATACGAATGACTTGGGCTCTTTTATGAAGCATATTTGTATCATCTATCATTTTAATATAGTGGGTAGGGATTCCCTTTTTATTTAGATAATCAAATAGTTCAGCAGAGATTTTATTGTTTAATGCCCCTTTACCAGCCTCTTGAGACTTTTTCTCTCCATTAAAAGCAGTAAGAGAGTCTTTAAATTCTGAAATTAGAAGTTCTGAGTCATTTGTCTCCCAAATCTTTTTAGCCTTACCTTCATATAGAAGCTTAGTTTTTTGAATACTCATCTATTTCCTTTCGCTAGTAATTATCAGTGATTTTATAATATCTATAGCACTTTTTAGTTGTAAATCATTATTGATAACTTTTTTAGTTATTAGATATTTTTTATCAATAGTACTATTATTTTCTCTTGAAGAGTTTTTATCTTTTGGTTTAATTTTTAAAAGTTCCGCTTGTAGATGTTTTTTAAGTTCTCTCTCTTTTAAACTGATAGTATCATTATTCTCTTTAGGAACTTTAGTTAGAGGAACAATAGCATCTGGTATAACACCTTTATTTTGTATTGTTCTACCACTAGGTAGATAGTAACGTGCTACAGTTAGTTTTACTCCCTCAGCTTTACCAACAGGAACAACAACTTGAACACTACCTTTACCAAAAGTATTCTCTCCTACAATTACAGCACGATGGTCATCTTGTAAAGCACCACTTACAATTTCACTAGCACTAGCACTACCACCATTGACTAAAACAACAATAGGAGTGTGAGTATCTGTATCTTTATAGTGAGCTTTATAGACTTCATCTTCATCTTTATTTCGTCCCTTTTGACTAACAAGAACTCCTTTATCTATGAACATATCAAGTACTCCAACTGCTTGTGATAGGAGTCCACCAGGGTTATTACGTAAGTCTATTAGATACCCTTTGACATTTGGATAGTTTTTGATAGCTTTTTTTAGTCCATCTACAACTTTTGCATCAAATGAACTAATTTTTATGTAAAGAATTTTAGTTTTATTATTAAGCTCTATAATCTTTGGCTTTACAGATTTAATCTTAATAATATCTCTAATTATTTTGATTCTTATAGGCTTAGGGACACCTTTTCTTACAATTGTTAATGTGATAGGCGTCTTTACTTTTCCTCTCATAATATTTACTGCTTCATTGAGACTCATTCCTAAAGTAGATTTATCTCCAACTTTAAGAATAATATCCTTAGCTTTAATTCCAGCCCTTGCTGCTGGTGTTCCATCAATTGGAGCAATGACAGTTAAAGCTCCATTACGCTTTCCTACAACAATACCTAAACCTCCAAATTCACCCTTTGTTTGGATATTAAGCTCTTTAAAATCTTTAGCAGTCATAAAAGCAGAGTGAGGGTCAAGATTTTGCATCAATCCTTTTAGTGCTTTATTTATCAATTCAGTAGTATTGACCTCATCAACATATTGATTTTTAATAAGGTTAATTATTTTAGTAAATTTAATATAAGCTTTAAGTTTACTATCTTGATTTTCTGTGGGACTATTTTTAGCTTGAAGCAGAGGAGTACCCAAAAGGATTGCTCCTGCGATTGTTATACCAAACCCAGCCATAATAGCTTTACGATTTCTCTTATACATCTATTTGTATTTCCTTGTTTGTATAATTTTTTACTTTATATAAAGTAATTTAGTAACATAATATCCCTAGAAGGTAAATCACCTCTTATAAAATAGTCGATATTTTATAGAAAGTTCTCTTAGGAATTGCTCATATAAATTTTGTAGATAATTTAGAAATAATTTTATATTGCAATCTAAGTAGCAAGTAGATAGTGATATTTACGATATATTTATGCCAATAGAATATAAAAGGAGGCAAGTATGAGTAACATACTAGAGAAATTAACACATCAAATGACACAAACTATAGAGTCAGGATTATCATTAGCATTACACAATAAAAATCCAGAAGTTGAGCCAATTCATTTAGTATGGGCATTATTAACTAATAGTGCTTCAGTATTAAATCAAGTTTTAAATAAGATGGGAGTTGATAAGAGTGCTATTGAACTTGATGTTCAAAGTCAAGCAAAACGCCTACCTAGTGTAAGTAGTGTAACAAAAGAGAGTATTAAATTATCTCAAGGTAGTGTGCGTTCCTTACAAAATGCCCAAGGTACAATGACTGCTAATGGTGATAAGTATCTATCGGTGGATACTTGGATAGTTAGTAATTTAAATGAGCCATATTTAAAAGATACACTTGGTAAATATATCGATTTAATGGAGCTAAAAAAGAGTCTTGAAGCTATGCGAGGTGGTAAAAGCATAGAGTCTCAAACAGATGATGAGAAGCTTGAATCACTTGATAAATATGGTGTAGATTTGACTCAAAAGGCACGAGATGGTGAGCTAGACCCTGTAATTGGACGTGATGAAGAGATTCAACGTACTATGCAAATTCTTATTCGTAAGACTAAAAATAATCCTATTTTATTAGGTGAGCCAGGAGTTGGAAAGACTGCTATTGTAGAGGGATTAGCTCAAAGAATAGTAAATAAAGAAGTGCCTCTAAGTCTTCAAAATAAGCGTCTCATTCAGTTAGAGATGAGTTCATTGATTGCTGGAGCTAAATATCGTGGAGAGTTTGAAGACCGTTTAAAAGCTGTAGTTGAAGAGGTTAGAAAAGATGGAAATATTATCCTCTTTATTGATGAAATTCATACTATTATTGGAGCAGGTGCTAGTGAAGGTAGTATGGACGCGGCTAATATTCTAAAGCCAATGTTAGCACGTGGAGAGCTTCATACAATAGGTGCAACAACTCTTAAAGAGTATAGAAAATATTTTGAAAAAGATGCAGCTATGCAAAGACGCTTCCAGCCTGTATCTGTAGATGAGCCAAGCCAAGATGAAGCATTACAGATTTTAAGAGGTATCAGAGAGCGTTTAGAGGCTCACCATAATGTTCAAATTTTAGATAGTGCATTGATTTCAGCAACAAAACTATCTAGCCGTTATATTACAGACCGCTATCTACCAGATAAGGCTATAGATTTGATTGATGAAGCATCTGCTGAACTTAAAATGCAAATTGAGAGTGAACCTTTTGAACTTGCTAAGGTAAAAAGAGAGATTCAGCGTTTACAAGTAGAGAAAGAGGCTCTTAATATGGAGCTAACTGCTAAAAATGAGGAGCGTATCCGTGATATTGAGAAAGAGTTAGCTAACCTTGAGGAGAAGAGACGTAGCCTTGAATCTCAGTTTAATACAGAGAAAGAGATATTTAATAAAATTGCTGAAATTAAGCAAAATATTGAAGAGAAGAGACGTGAGGCAGAACTTGCTAAAAGGGGTGCCGACTTCAATAAAGCCGCTGAGATTGAGTATGGTGAGATTCCTGCAATGGAGAAAGAGCTTGAACTACTCAATAGTAAGTGGAATCAAATGCAAAAGCAAGGTACTCTTCTTAGAAATGCAGTAGATGAAGAGATGATTGCAACTATTGTAAGTAAATGGACAGGAATACCTGTTAATAAGATGCTTCAAGGTGAAAAAGAGCGTATCTTACAGATAGAATCTCATCTAAAAGAGGAGGTTGTAGGACAAGATGAGGCTCTAAAAGCAGTATCAAGAGCAATTAAGAGAAATAAAGCTGGACTTAGTGATGAGAATCGTCCTATTGGAAGTTTCCTCTTCCTTGGTCCAACAGGAGTAGGAAAGACTCAAACAGCTAAAGCTTTAGCAAAATTTCTCTTTGATACAGAGAAGGCACTTATTCGTATTGATATGACAGAGTATATGGAGAAGCACTCTGTGAGTCGTCTAGTCGGTGCAGCTCCAGGATATGTAGGATATGAAGAGGGTGGACAGCTTACTGAAGCAGTACGCCGTAAGCCATACAGTGTAGTATTGTTTGATGAGGTAGAGAAGGCTCACCCAGATGTATTTAATATCTTACTTCAAGTACTTGATGATGGAAGACTTACAGACAACAAAGGTGTAACGGTAGATTTTAAAAATACTATTATTATCCTTACATCAAATATAGCCTCTGATAAGATTATGGAGTTTAAAGACCCAGTTGATAGGGAAAAAGCAGTAAGAGATGAACTCAAGAACTACTTTAGACCTGAGTTTATCAACCGCTTAGATGATTTAATTATATTTAATCCTCTAGGAGAAGAGCAAATTGTAAAAATTGTAGATGTTCTCTTTAAAAGTATTGAGAAAAAACTTGAAGAGAGGGATATTAAAATCTCATTAACTCAAAGTGCTAAACTCTTAGTAGCTAAGGCTGGATTTGACCCAGTATATGGGGCTAGACCTCTAAAAAGAGCTTTAGCTGAGATTGTAGAAGATACTTTAGCTGAGATGATTTTAGAAGGAGAGGTAAAAGAGGGTGATAGTGTTATCTTTGAGGCTGAAGGCGATAGTATAGTAGGACGGGTCAAATAGACTCGTCTTTTTTATTACTCTTTCCAAACTCATTAAAAGATGCTAAAAATAGATTTGATTTCTATAAAGATTAAAATTCCTGAGTAAACTCCAAGCCCCTTTTTAGTAGAATATCCTTAATTTTACTGTTTATACCAAAGGATTATAATGAGTACAAATGAGGCGTTAGAGAACATTGATGAGATTCTTGCTTCTCATAAATTGAGTTTAGAAGATTATAGACATATAAAAGAGATTTTAGGACGTGAGCCAAATCTTGTAGAGATTGGTATATTTAGTGCTATGTGGTCTGAGCATTGCTCTTATAAATCTTCAAAGAAGTATCTAAATGGATTTCCTACAAAAGCACCTTGGGTTATTCAAGGACCAGGTGAAAATGCTGGAGTTATCGATATTGGTGGTGGAATGGCTGCTGTATTTAAGATGGAGAGCCATAATCACCCTAGCTATATTGAGCCATTTCAAGGTGCGGCTACTGGTGTTGGAGGAATACTAAGAGATATTTTTACAATGGGTGCTAGACCAGTAGCAAATTTAAACTCTCTACGTTTTGGAGATATAGATGGAGATAGCGATACTGCACGTTATCAGCGTCATCTTGTAAGAGGTGTTGTTGAGGGGATTGGAAGTTACGGTAACTGTATGGGAGTTCCTACTATTGGTGGGGAGATGAGTTTTGAGAGTTGCTATAATGGAAATATTTTAGTAAATGCTTTTAGTCTAGGTCTTGCTAAAAGTGATGAGATATTTTATGGTAAGGCTGAAGGTATTGGAAATCCAGTTATTTACGTAGGTTCTAAGACTGGGCGTGATGGTCTAGGTGGAGCTGTTATGAGTAGTGATAGTTTTACTGAAGAGTCTAAAAAACTCCGTCCTACTGTACAAGTAGGAGACCCATTTACTGAAAAACTTCTCCTTGAGGCTTGTTTAGAGCTATTTAAAACCGATTATGTTGTTGGTATTCAAGATATGGGTGCGGCTGGGCTCACATCTAGTGCATTTGAGATGGCAGGTAGAAGTGGAAGTGGAATGGTTATGCATCTTGATAAAGTTCCAGCTAGAGAAGAGGGAATGACCCCTTATGAGTTTATGCTTAGTGAATCTCAAGAGAGAATGTTAATTTGTGCCAATAAAGGTACTGAAGATAAGATTATTGAGATTTTTAATAAGTGGGATTTAGATGCGGCTGTTATTGGTGAAGTAACAGATAGTGGAAATATGGAGCTATTTTGGCACGGAGATAAGGTAGCTGATATGCCTGTTAATCCTGTAAGTGAAGAGGCTCCAATCTTAGATAGACCTACTAAACGTCCTGCATATCTTGATGAGATTGCTAAAGTAAAACTTGATGATTTTAAAGCTGTAGATAATCAAGAGGCTTTTGAAAAATTAATATCTTGTGATGAGGTGGTAGATAAGGCTTGGGTATATGAGCAGTATGATTCAATGGTTCAAACAAATACTCAAAAACACCCAGGAAGCTTAGATGCGAGTGTTATTAGAGTAAAAGAGACGGGTGTTGCTTTGGCTATGAGTAGTGATTGTAATCCAAGATATTGTTACATAGACCCCTTTAAAGGTGCATCTTTAGCTGTGCTTGAGAGTGGACGAAATGTAGCTATGAGTGGTGCTAAACCTTTAGCTATTAC
>WGFZ01000074.1 GCA_015491955.1 Nitratifractor sp.
ATATGACTCTTTAAGCGTGTAATATGCCCTGTACTTACACGAATGGCTCTACGTCCATAGGGGTGTGGTCCATAAGATGGAACTACATACCCCCTAACTCCTAATCCCGCCATAGACCTAGCAATTGCTCCCACATTTTCCATATTATTTAATCTATCTAACATCACTATCTCATCAGGAAGCTCTGAAATTGGAACACTTTTAGGACGTACAAGGTGTGCCATTACATTGTGATGAATTTTATGCCCTACAATCTCTTGAAGTAGTCTCTTTTCTCCTATATAGATAGTTGGAATATCTGCTAAGTCTATACGTTTACGCTCTTTTTCTAAATACTCAGGAGTACAAAGCAGACTCTTAAACTCTAAATCACTCTCAAGTAACTGCTCTACAACTCTAGGCGAATCGGCGATAAAACTACCATCTTCATCAAAACGATTCCCTCTTAAAGTACGATATAGTGCCAACTCTGGAAGTTCTAAATCTGTAATATATATTATTTTAGATGATTTCATAGGCGAATTATGCCTAAAATTTGAGACTTAACTATGATAAAATCTATCTGACATTCACTAAAGGAATAAAATGTTTGGAATGATTCGAGTTGCTACAGCTTTGCCACCCCTTCATCTTGCCAATCCTAATAAAAATGCAAAAGAGATACTTAAACTACTAAAAGATGCAAATACTCAAGATATAGCCATTGTTCTATTTCCAGAATTAACTCTTATTGGTTATACACTCTCTGATTTACTTTACCAGAGCCAACTTTTAACAGCTCAAAACAAAGCACTCTCTTGGCTTCTTCAAAATACAAAAGAGCTTCCTCTTCTATATACTATAGGAGTAGTTATCAAACAAGCTAATCGCTTATATAACTGTGCAGTAGTTATAAGGGAGGGAAAAATTTTAGGTATTGTTCCTAAAAGCTATATTCCAAACAAGCGTGAATTTTATGAAAAACGCCACTTCAACTCTGGAGCCTCTATCACTCAAACATCAATAAAATTTTTAGGAGAATTAATCCCTTTTGGGGTCGATATTCTATTTTCTGATGACAATGAACTTGTTATTGGTGTAGAGCTTTGTGAAGACCTTTGGGCATTGACTCCACCAAGTAATCAAATGGCAAGTAATGGAGCCAATCTTATTTTAAACCTAAGTGCGAGTAATGAACTTGTTGGGAAAGCAAATTACCGTACTGAACTTGTGAGAACTCAAAGTGCAAGATTGGTATCTGCTTATGCTTATGCCTCTTCTGGAGTTGGAGAGAGTAGTACAGATACACTCTTTGGAGGTGATGCGATTATTGCAGAGTATGGATCAATAGTCGCTAGAAGTGAGCGTTTTAGCTATAAATCTCAGCTAATAAGTGCCGATATAGACTTAGATAAATTAAATGGCTTACGTTTAGCAGAGGGTAATTATAGTGATGCTCCACAAACACCATATCGTTTAATCTCTATTGGCTCACTTCCACGTCAAAAAGATATTAAAAGATATATAGACCCCCACCCCTTTGTACCAAGCAACCCTAAAGAGCGTCAAGCACATTGTGAAGAGATTACAGCTATTCAAGCTCACGCTCTAATTCGTCGAATAAATCACGCAAATATCAAAAGGGCTATTATTGGTATCTCAGGAGGCTTAGATTCAACTTTAGCACTATTGGCAACGTGGAGAGCCTTTAATATATCTAAACGTAAGTCTAGTGATATTCTTGCTATAACAATGCCTGGATTTGGTACAACTTCACGCACTCTAAATAATGCCAAAAGCCTATGCAAAGCTTTAGGTGTAGAGTTAAGAGAAATTCCCATAGATAAACTCGCGATATTGGAGTTTAGTGCCATTGGACACGATAGCAATATTCACGATATAACTTATGAGAATGTTCAAGCAAGAGCAAGGACTGAAATTTTAATGAATCTTGCCAATAAAGAGGGAGGATTGGTTATTGGTACAGGAGATTTAAGTGAAATCGCTTTAGGCTTTAGTACCTATAATGGAGACCATATGAGTATGTACGCTCTTAACTCTGGAATACCAAAGACACTTATTAGATATATTGTAAGCTACTATGCTGATAATTTTCCAAATCTAAGTGAAGTTTTAAATGATATTCTTGATACTCCAATTAGCCCCGAACTACTCCCTATAGATGATGACAAAATAGTTCAAAAGAGTGAAGATATAATTGGACCCTATGAACTTCACGACTTTTTCCTATACCACTTTATAAAATATGGTGCAAAGCCGTCTAAGATTTTAGCCCTTGGGAGTATTGCCTTTAAAGATAGATATGACTCTTCTACTATTAAAAAGTGGCTTATTCTATTTTTACGCCGATTCTTTACTCAGCAGTTTAAACGCTCTTGTATGCCAGATGGTCCAAAAGTTGGAACTATAAATCTAAGTCCAAGAGCCGATTGGAGAATGCCAAGTGATGCGGAGTTTGAGAGTTGGATAGAGGAGCTAGGAGATTAATGGTTATTATAAAACCATACTCCTACTCCAACTACTATCAATATAGAAACTACTAAAAAGAGTATTTTCCAGTAGCTATATGGACGTTCACCAACCACTTTACCACTAACGGCATTTATAATAATATTGTACTCTTTCCCAGCATAGGAAAAACTACTACTCCATACAGGTAGTAGTGGTAAGGCAAATTTTTCATCTAAATAATTAGTAGATATACTATAAACTCTTTGTTCATCTCCACCTATACTCCTTAAAACATCATCATTGATTATAGATTTCATTACAGATTTTGCCTCACGATTTCCCTCTTCTAACGTAAGGTTATACTCATAAGTACTATATCCACTAAGCCAACGTAGGTCAAAATTTTTTAACTCTTCAGTCGCCCAAGGTTCAAGTTTTGCTAATAGTTTACTAGGGAGTATATTTGTAGCTGTAATTGGTAAATCTCTAAATCTTCTTGATGTATTTCCAGATACAGGAGTCCATCTAATACGTCTCTCCTCTTCTTGAACTACTACCTCTTTCCCATTCTCATAAACTCTTTTATTTACTGTTACATAGTAAGCATCACCCCGCTCACCCTCATATTGAGATACTGTATCAGCATCAAATATCCAAAATGGTATATATAGTCCATTTAGAGCTTTTTGAGTATCAACAAAAGCACTAAGAGCATTTGGGGCAAACCAGATATTTCCAATCCACTTTTTAAAAAACCCTTGTGCCTCTTTATGATTTACAACAAATGGCAAAACAGCAGATGGTTTAAGTGGATTATTTGGTGAAGTAAGTAGCGGAGTATTACAATATGGGCATAGCTTAGAAATAGTAGATTCTTCAAAGTTAATATCAGCACCACAACTAGGACAATCAAATATCTCTTTAATCTTTTTAGGGTGATACTCTGTAGCTTTTGAGAGATAACTATCAAGATTTAGTTTACTATCACTATCAAATCTCTCTACGTCTATAACTTCATCACTTTGGCAATAATCACAATGTAGATTTTTTGTAGCAGGAAGATACGTCATCGCACCTCCACAGTTAGGACAAGGGTAAAATTTGGCTTGTAGTGGCATCATATTTTATACTCCTCTTGGTGGTGGCGGTGGTGGTACTTGAGTAAATAGTTGAGGTAAGGCTACTTTAGCCTCTTTCCAACCATCAAAACCTTCACTCCAAACATAACTTGTAGGAGTCAAACTAGCTTGTGTTACCATCTGTTTTAACTGCTCAATAGTGTATGGTCCTTCACTACTTCCATTATTTGAAACGTGATAGAGAGTTTGAGATGGTGGCGGTGGTGGTGTAGGAGTTGATTGAGCTTGAGTATAGTTTTGAGAGCTATTAGAAAATCCTTTTGCCATCTCTTGAGCCATAGCAAAGCCCATACCCATTCCTGCCATATCACTCATAGCTCCACCACTTGCTAGAGCCTCAGCACTTTGATACTTTAGATGCTCATCTAAATTACCAACAGCAGCCCTACTTCCTCTAGTATCAATAGCCTTTTCCACAGCTTCTGGCAAAGAGATATTTTCAACCAATATCCTCTCTAGCTTCAAACCATAATCTTCAAATGCAGGAGCAATACCTTTTGTAATAAAATCTCCAAAAAGCTCATAATTTCCAGCTAAATCAAGTACAGGAGTCTTATCTTTTCCCAAAACAACAGCCAATTTAGAGACAATTAAATTGGCAAGTTGTACTTGAATCTCATCAAGTGTAAAGTGGTTATCAGTACCAACAATCTCCCTCATAAATGTTTTAGGTTCAGCAATACGAATCTCATAAGTTCCAAAGGCTCTTAGTCTTACCATAGCAAACTCTGGATCTCGTACAGTAATAGGATTTCTTGTTCCCCATTTGAGATTTGTAAAGCGTGTCATACTCAAAAAATAGACTTCAGCCTTAAACGGAGAGTTAAATCCGTGATCCCAATGTTTAAGTGATGTAAGGATAGGAATGTTTTTTGTCTCTAACTCATAAGTACCAGGAGTTAATATATCGGCAATTTCACCCTCATTTACAAAGACTGCTACTTGGCTCTCTCTAACTATTAATTTTGCACCATACTTAATCTCATTACCTTGACGAGGAAAACGCCAAACCATTGTATCATGGCTATCATCAGTCCACTCAATAACATCAATAAACTGCCCACCAATCCAATCAAAAAGTCCCATCTACTACTCCTTGTTTTCTATTAGTTCAGTATCTATATGAGTTTTATTATCTATTTTCTTAGGCTCTTCACTCTTTGCCTTAACTGATAAAAGAGCCTCTTTTAACTCCTGCTCTGTCTTTTGTAGTTCTACTACGGCTTTAGCACGTGCCTCTTTACCCTCTTGAGCTATTTTCAAAGAGTCATTTAGTGTATCAATTAGAGTCTTATTTGCTCTCTTAACACTCTCAATATCAAAAATACCTCTCTCCATCTGCTCACGCACCTCTTTATTTGCTTCTCTTAAACCTTGGGCATTTCTCTCTAATAACTCGTTTGTTAAATTAGAAGCCTCTTTTATAGACTTAGCCGCGTCGTGGCTTCTAAATATTGTAATAGTCTGTGCTAATTGATTTTTCCAAAGTGGTAGGGTATTTACAAGTGTAGAGGTGATTTTATTGATAAGTGATTTATCATTTTCTTGAATTAGTCGAATACTAGGAAGTGCTTGCATAGCTACTTGTCTTGAGAGTCTTAAATCGTGTACCCGTCTCTCTAGATCATCTCTAAAAGCACGTATCTCTTTTAGGTTTTGAATATCCAACATATCTTGACTTTTAGCCTTTTGCTCATACTCTGGAATTATATTCTCATCTAACTCCTTTAGCTTCTGCTCTCCTGCTGTAATATATAGTTCAAGTTTTCTAAAATAGTCTAAATTTGCATCATAGAGCTTATCTAAAGCGATAATATCCTTAATTAGTTGTGCTTTGTGTCTCTCAAGATTGTTAGCTATTAAATCTATTTGGTCTCTAACCTCTTCATATTTTGATATAAACTTCTCTAATGGCTTAGATTTACCTAAAAGTTTTTCAAACCAGCCAATCTTTTTATTTGGGTCAAGAGAATCTATATCAAAGCCTCTAATTGTGGCAACCATACTATTTAGTACTTCACCAGCCTCTCCTGTCTCTTGAGTTTTTACACCTTCTAACATTCGATTTGAAATATCATCAAGTTTTGCTTGAGCCAAAGAGCCAAAATATATAATAGAGTTTCTATCTTTTATATCTATCTCACTCATAGCTTTAGCTACATCTTCCTCCTCTTGTGGTAAGGGAGCTAATGGCTTATCACTCTTTGAAACTATACTTTTTTCTATCTCTTCTTTTACTTTAGTCTCCATTTTATAATCTCCTTCTAATATTTTAACTGCTCTTTTAGTGCGTCAATTTGCACATCTAAATCAAAAAGGTCATTAGATTTCAATCGCTCTAACTCTTTCTCAAATCTAAGCTCTGCATCTTTCAATAAAGATATTAGACGCTCTCTCATATTATTATCTATAAGTTTTGAATCTAAATCGTTATATTGAGTTATAACTGTTTTTATACCATTGAGATAGACTACAAGAAATTTACGTGCTACTCTAATATCTTTAGGGTCTGATTTGATTGTATTAAGAATCTTCTTAGCATTAACAATAGCACCATCAAGAGCTATTTTTAGACTATTATCAGAGATATCATCTTTCTCTCTCTCAATCTCTTCAAGTGTATCTTCAGCCTCTTTAATACCTTGAAGTAGCAAATCTGGGTCTATAGTACTATTTTTAGGAAGTTTATCAGCTATTGGGTCAAGTCCATAATTTAACAAAACCCCAACTACTCCCAAAATAGATATAAAAACGCTTTGTAAAAAACCTGCTTTATCTATTATAAAAGTGAGTATAAAGATAGAGATACCTATACCAATAGAGCCAACAAGTTTAAAAGGGAAAGGGGCTTTAGTAATGATAGCCTCTTGATACTTTTGACTAATCCTTAATCCCCTAGATACTAAAGCCACACTACCAACAAAAAGAGCAAACATTCCTAACTTAAATAAAAAGATAAGATATTCAGACTTAAATAGAGAGATTGAAACAGATATAAACAGTGGAAATATAAAAAAGTATAAAAGCCAAGGACGGTCTATAAATCTCTTTATCTTTTTACTATCTAATCTTACAGCGTTAGACATCTTATATCCTTTACTAAAAGCTATTAAATATACTCCAACCCAAAGAGTATAATAAAAAGAGAGTTCCAAACACTCGATAATAGATATTCATACTAAAGCTCCTTTTATACTTAAATTGTACCTAAAATTAAAAGAGTATCAATATTAGGATAATCATCTATATATTTTATGCTTCTCAGCCCCTTTGCGATATAATCCCATCAAAATTCTTAGCACTAGGAAGAGATGTGAGAACCCATTATTGTAATGAAATTAGTGAAGAGCTTATTGGTGAAGTTGTAACAGTAGCTGGTTGGGTAGTTAGTCGTAGAGACCACGGCGGTGTTATATTTATCGATCTTAGAGATAAAGATGAGATTGTTCAGCTTGTTTGTGATCCAGCAGATAGTAAAGATGCTCACAAAATAGCGGACGAAGTACGTGATCAGTATGTATTGATTGCGACAGGAAAGATTCGTGCAAGAGGTGAAGGATTGGAAAATCCAAACCTAAAGACAGGAAAAGTTGAAATTGTTGTAGATAAACTTATGATAGAAAATAGCTCTAAACCTATGCCTTTTGAGCTAGAAGATGAGAAGGTAAATGAAGAGATTCGTCTAAAGTATAGATACCTTGACCTTCGTACTCCAAAAATGCACAATATCTTTAAACTCCGCTCAAAAGCAGCAATTGCCGCACGTAATTCACTTGATGAGCAGGGTTTTATGGAGGTGGAGACTCCCGTATTAACTAAATCTACTCCTGAAGGGGCAAGAGATTATCTTGTACCTAGTCGTGTGTGGGAGGGAGAATTTTTTGCCCTACCTCAATCTCCACAGCTATTTAAACAGCTTTTAATGGTGAGTGGATTTGATAGATATTTTCAGATTGCTAAATGTTTTCGTGATGAGGATTTAAGAGCAGACCGCCAACCTGAGTTTACTCAAATTGATGTAGAGATGAGCTTTTGTAATCAAGAGAAGGTAATCGAAGTAGCAGAGCGTCTTATTAGAGATATTTGGAGTGCGTGTGGACAGTGGGAAAAACTCCCTAGCCAATTTCCTAGAATGAGCTACGATGAGGCTATGGAGAAATATGGCTCAGATAAGCCCGACCTTCGCTTTGCTTTAGAGATGGTTGATGTAATTGATATATTTGAGAAGTGTGATAATGAGATATTTAGCTCTATTGCAAAAGCTCCCAAAAAGAATCGTATAAAAGCTCTAAAAGTTCCAAATGGAGACAATATCTTCTCTAAGCGTCAGATGAAGGGCTTTGAGGATTATGTACGTAAATTTGGAGCTCAAGGCTTAGGATATTTTCAAATGAAAGAGGAGGGACTAAAAGGACCTCTTACTAAATTCTTCACTTCTGAAGATCTTGAAGAGATTGTAGAGCGTTGTGAACTAAGTGTAGGTGATGTTGTATTCTTTGGAGCTGGAGATAAAAAGGTCGTCTTAGACTATATGGGGCGATTTAGACTCTATTTAGCTGAAATTATGAATATTATCCCTGAAGATGAGTTTAAGTTTGTATGGATTGTAGATTTTCCAATGTTTGAAGTAGAAGATGGAAAATTAAAAGCTCTTCACCATCCATTTACAATGCCAAAACTAAATGAAAAGGGTGGCTTAGATTACGAAGAGATTGAGGATTTAAAATCTATAGCTTACGATTTAGTTTTAAATGGAACAGAGCTTGGAGGTGGTTCTATCCGTATTCATAAACCATCTATCCAAAAAGAGGTATTTAAGCTTCTTGGAATTGGCGATGAAGAGGCTAAAGAGAAGTTTGGCTTCTTGCTTGAAGCTCTTGAGTTTGGAGCACCTCCACACGGAGGTTTTGCTATGGGATTTGATAGAATGATTATGCTTCTTAGTAAAACAGAGAGTATTAGAGATGTAATCGCATTTCCAAAAACTCAAAGAGCTCAATGTCTGCTAACTCAAGCACCTAGTGAAGTTGATAATGAGCAGTTAAAAGAGCTTCATATCCGTTTACGTAAACGCCCTAACGCTCAATAAAAAATAAAAAAGGATTCTTTATGGCAAAAAAACTTTTCTTAATCATCGGAGCCCCAGGTTCTGGAAAAACAACAGATGCTCAAATTATCGCTGAGAGAAACTCAGATACAGTAGTACACTACTCTACTGGTGAGATGCTTCGTCAAGAGGTAGCTAGTGGAAGTGATTTAGGTAAAGAGATAGATAGCTATATCTCAAAAGGCTCTCTTGTTCCACTTAATATCGTTATAGATACGATTGTAAACGCTGTTAAAAATGCTCCAAAAGATATTGTTCTTATTGATGGCTTCCCTAGAAGTACTGAGCAGATGGAAGCACTTGATGATATTTTGGCAAATGAAAAAGATGTACTCCTTAGCTCTGTTATTGAAGTAGCAGTAAGCCAAGATGTTGCAAAAGAGAGAATCTTAGGACGTGCTGAGGAAGCAGAGGTAAAAAGAAGTGATGATAATGAAGAGGTTTTCTATCAAAGAATGAAAATCTATACAGAGCCTCTTGCTAAGATTGAAGAGTTCTATAAAGCAAAAAATCTTTTAAAAATTATCGATGGTGAAAGAGCTATTGAGCCTATCGTAGATGAGATGGAAACATTCATCAAAGAAGAGGC
>WGFZ01000075.1 GCA_015491955.1 Nitratifractor sp.
GGCAATTAAATATTTTCTACTCATATTTGTCTCATTTTTAAAAAGATGTATATCAAGGTAGCCATATTTAACTATTAACTCTCTCATAAAAGATAGAGCTTGATTAAGAGCATCTTGAGTGATAAAGATATTATTAGATATATGAATAACTCTTTTATCTTTACTAAGAGTTCTAAGAGCCTTATCTCCTATTTTTCTATCAATATTAAGACTCTCATAAATATCATAAGGTGCTTTAGGAGTTAATCCCCCCTCTTCTAATATTTTATATAGTTTTTGAGGAAGAGTATCTATCAACTCATTTGAACCTCTATCAAAACGTAAATATAACCCTTTTACTCTCTTTAAAAACTTCTCCTTAGATAGATACTCCATTACTTCCAAGACTAAAGATTCACTAGCCCACTTAAATCTTAATACTATTGAAGCTGGAGATAAGAGAGCATTAGGGTTAATCTCATATATATATCTAATTGAGGACTCTATCATACTTCTTGCCTCTTTTGGATATAGCACTAAAGCCTTCTCATCAAGATATGATTTTGGTATTTTACGAGCAGTATCAAGAGCCTCTTTATGATTTAATGCAAAACGTTGCTCACTTGATATAAGCCCAAGACCTCTTTTATGGTTTTTTAAAAGAGTCTCAAAGGCACTAATAAAATCTCTACTTTTTAGAGCTTTAAGTAGAGCCAATTTACTACTTTTGCGTATTGGCTCACTTATGGGAATCAAAATCTCCCCACCTCCTACTACACGACCTGATGATAAGAGTATATATGAATCACCAAAACGAGTATAGACTCTCTCTTTTAATTGAAGAGTTGCATAAGCTTTATTACTAAAGTATAAAATTTTTCCTACCACTTGCTTACTACCACTAATAAATAGTATCTCACTTGAGTGAGGAACTCTCTTACCTTCTAATATTGATATAGAGACATCAATCCTATCAAAACCTCTAAAATATCCCCTACTTGCTAATAGATAACCCGTTTTAAGCTTAGTATGTGAAATATCAAGATTTAAAGCTACACGCTGATTAGTATAAGCCTTATCTCTATCTCTATTATGTACTTGAATATTACGTATAGTAGCTACTCTGTTTAACTCAGCTACAATAATCTTATCACCTTTATTAATCTCTCCAGATAGTAGTGTTCCTGTAACTACAGTTCCTATACCTTTGGGACTAAATACCCTATCTATGTAGTATCTAAAAAATGAACTATCGCTATATTTTTTTATTGGAAGTTTAAAAAGAGTACTCTTTAAGCTCTCAATAGTTTGATACTCATATATAGAAGTTAAAAAAGTTCCGTAGAGTTTTATATTTGGATACTCTTTTTTAATAAACTCTTCTATCTCCTCCTTTTTCTTAAAAATCTCCTCCTTATTAATCTTATCAATCTTAGTAAGAACAATAATAAATTTATGGATACCTAAAATATTTAAAACGGCTAAATGCTCTAGTGTCTGAGGCATAATCCCTTCATCAATATCTATAACTAAAAGAACAATATCAAAACTAAAAGCACCACTTACCATAGTTTTAATAAGTCCCTTATGTCCTGGTACATCTATAAAAGCGATATTTACTCCATCTTTGTAGATATTACAAAAACTTAAATCTATAGTAATCCCTCTCTCTTTTTCTTGAGCTAACTCATCACCGTTATAGCCTGTCATCGCCTCAATAAGTGCTGTTTTTCCATGGTCAATATGCCCAGCAGTTCCAATAATAATATCTCTCATTAACTATTCCTAGATTTAATAATATCTCTAGCTACCTTTTCAATTATCCTAAGTTCCTTCTCTTTAATTGTTCTCATATCTAAAATAAAGTGTCTATCTTCTATTCGTCCAATAACTCCTCTTTTACGAAAAGCTATCTCCAACTCTTTAGAATCTCCATCAAGTGCTAAAACAATAGTAGGGATCTCTCTATTTGGCATAGTTCCACCACCAACATAGGTTTTAGAATTAAGAATCTTTGAAGATATAGGTAGAGTATCTTTGAGCATTCTAGCCCTACTCTCAAGGGTATTTTGCTCTTCAAATAGCATTTTTAATACAGGAATCTTCTCATACTCTCTTTTTCTATAAGCGATAATAGTACTCTCTAATATAGATAAAGTAATCTTATCTACTCTAAACATTCGCAAGATTTGATTAGATTTGAGCTCTTTTATAAGCTCCTTCTTACCAATAATAATCCCAGCTTGTACACTACCAAATAGTTTATCACCACTAAAACTTAGTAAAGATGGAGCATCTTTTAATATATCAAATAAGGAGGATTCCAAGCTATCTAAACCCCACGGAAGCTTTGGTAAATATGCACTTCCTAAATCGTAATAATCAATCAATCCCCTACTCTTAGCTAAAGATACTATCTCTTCTACCCCTACTTCACTACTAAAACCCTCAATAGAGTAGTTTGATTTATGTACTTTCATAAGCATTGATGTATCTCTATTTATTGCTATTTCATAATCAGATACTCTAGTTTTATTAGTAGTTCCTACCTCAACAAGTTTTGCTCCACTTGCTCTCATCACATCAGGAATACGGAAATTACCACCAATTTCTACAAGCTCTCCCCTTGAGACAACAACCTCTTTATCCATAGCAAAAGTATTAAGAATTAAAAAGACAGCTGAGGCGTTATTATTTACAATTAAGACATCTTCACACCCTAAAAACTCTCTTAAAGCCATAGATATATGGCTATATCTATCTCCACGAGAGCCACTTTTGAGATTATATTCAAGATTAGAGTAGTTTGTAGCAATCTTTAAAGCATCTTTAAAAATATCTTCACTTATAGTAGCTCTTCCTAAATTTGTATGAATAATTATCCCAGTAGCATTAATAAGAGGCTTTAGAGATGGAGTAAGCATCTGCTTGTATCTTAAATCAATCTTCTTTATAAGAGATAAATAATCTATCTCTTTTATATCCCCTGTGGATATATCTTTACGTAAATTCTCAAACTCTTTATGGATAGCTTTAGTTAAAAGCACTCTGTTGTATTTGGAAAAGGTCTCTTCAGTAAGAATCTTATCAACCTTTGGAATCTGTCGGTAGAGATTCATATCTCTCCTTTATAAGTTACTATTGTAATATTCTATTTAGTAGAAAAATTGATTATAACCCTAGATTCTTGAAAAAAAGAATTAAATACCAATTAGATACTATTAAGCAGTAGATATAAGAAACTTCGTAAAATTACCTCTTAAAAGAACTAAGGAGAATAGATATGGCAAAAGTTGTAGCAGTTGAAGATGCCGTAGGAGAGATTCTACTTCACGATATAACAGCAGTTATTCCAGAGAAGGGATTTAAAGGAAGAATCTTTAAAAAGGGGCATATAATCAAAGAAGAGGATATTGCAACTTTAAAAGATATTGGAAAGAATAATATATATATCTTTGAACTAGGGGCTGATGAGATTCACGAAGATGATGCTTCACGTATGCTTACAAAGGCTCTAGCTGGAGCTAATACTAAAGCAGGAGATGAGCCAAAAGAGGGAAAGATAGATATTAAATCGACTGTTCATGGAGTTTGTAAAATAGATGTAGAGCGACTCTATACTTTCAACTGTGTAGGAGAGCCATCTTGTCCAACAATCTATAATAATAGTGTTGTATATCCTGATGATAAACTTGCAGGAGTTAGGATAATCTCTCTTACTGCCCCTAAAAAAGAGATTGAAGAGGCTGTAAAAATTGCTGAGGGTGGGATTATTGAGGTTGTACCATTTACTTCAAAAAAAGCAGGTTTAATTATTACAGGAGATGAGGTCTATCACGGGCGAATAAAAGATAAATTTTATGATAAGTTAAAGCCAAAATTGGCTGAATTAGAGTGTGAAATAGAGCAAAAGATTATATTACCAGACAATCAAGAGCGTATAAAAAATCAAATTATTGAATTTGCTAAGA
The DNA here is from genome assembly GCA_015491955.1 of Nitratifractor sp. Taxonomy (GTDB): domain Bacteria; phylum Campylobacterota; class Campylobacteria; order Campylobacterales; family Sulfurovaceae; genus Nitratifractor. The sequence continues at coordinate 3,951 of WGFZ01000075.1, forward strand.
TTTATGATTTAGTAATTCTTACAGGTGGAACATCAGTAGATCCTGATGATGTTACATATAAAGCTCTAAGAGATGCAGGAGTAGAAAATTTTATTAGGGGTAATCCTATTCAACCAGGAAATATGCTAACAATGGGTTGGATTGAAGATACACCTGTAGTAGCAGTTCCAGCAGCAGCTATATTTTTTAAATGGACAGCTCTTGACCTATGGCTACCTCGCTTTTTAATTGGCGAAAAGGTATCAAAAGAGGAGGTAATTGCTAGAGCTCACGGAGGATTATTAAATTCTATTAAGGAGATTAGATGACACGTACC
>WGFZ01000076.1 GCA_015491955.1 Nitratifractor sp.
GCCTCTTTTTGTCCTTTTGGAACTGCCTCAATACCACTACGAATAGCTTCAGCTATAAATGTTGCTGTATAGATACTAAGAGCAAAAAGTAGTGCCAAAAACTCTGGAGTAAAAGTTTTACCGCCTTTGAAGTTAAAACCGTGAAGTTCTGGATATATAGCTGTTACAGGACGACCTGCAATAAAGTATCCAAGTAGAGGTAGGGCTATTAGTAGAGATATACTACTAAAGAAGATAGGGAACTGCTCTCCAGTTAAATCTTGTCTTCTTTTTGACCAATATCTAAGAGCTATAATTGATATTATTGCAATAATTAACCCCAATCCAATTAGCCAAGAACCATCATTAAAGATAAATTTTGGCATAAAAAAGCCTCTATTACTAATAAATATTGTATTAAATATATTTATACTATGTCTTGTTGTTGGAAGGGTAGCTAAAACTATGTTATACCAAAAAAGAATCTGCAACAAGACAGGTATATTTCTAAATATCTCTATATATGTAGTTGCAATTTTTCTTATAAGCCAGTTGGGACTAAGACGCCAAACTCCAATAATTAGACCAATAATTGAGCTAAATATAATTCCCCAAAAAGAGACAATCAGAGTATTTAAAAGACCAACCTTAAAGACGTCCCAATGTGTACTAGCAGGTGTGAAGGCTATAGGGGACTCTGTTATATCAAATCCTGCTGTAGCATTTAAAAAGTCAAATCCAGTCTTAATACCACGTTGTTCTATATTGTGAGATGTATTTTGAGCTATATAAAATAGAAATCCTATAAATAGGACTATTGTAATAATTTGATAGAGAATACCTCTAATTTTTTCATTTCTTAATAGGGCTAACAAGATAATCCTTTTTTAGGGAATTGGAGCTAATAGCCCCTAAGGGACTACTATTAGCGAAATGGAGGAGAGTATTGAAGACCACCTTTAGTCCAAAGAGCATTTAAACCACGTTTTATATCCAAAGGAGTTTTGACTCCAACATTACGCTCAAAAATTTCACCATAGTTACCAACTTGCTTGATAGCATTATAAAAACACCCTTTAGCAAGAGCTAAATTTTTACACATATCTCCCTCTACACTTAAAAGACGCTTAATCTCAGGGTCAGTACTTTTTGCTTTCTCATCATCTACATTTTTTGAAGTTAAACCCTTCTCTTCAGCTGTTAAAAGAGCATTACGAGTCCACTTAGCTATATCAAACCATTGGTCATCTCCGTGTCTAACAGCAGGAGCTAGAGGCTCTTTTGAAATAATTTCAGGAAGTACTGTATATTTAGATGGATCTTTTAGTTTTGTACGAGTTGCATAGAGACCAGAGGCATCAGTAGTTAGTACATCACAACGCCCCGCTTCAAAAGCTTTTGTAACTTGGTCATTTGTATCAAAAGTTATAGCTTTAAACTTCATCTTATTACTTCTAAAATAATCAGCAAGATTTAGCTCTGTTGTAGTTCCAGCTTGAATACAAATAGTTGCACCATCGAGCTCTTTTGCACTATTAACTCCCAAAGATTTTGGAACCATAAAACCCTGACCATCATAGTACATTACACCAGTAAAGTTAATTCCCAATGATGTATCTCTAGTCTCTGTATTTGTAGTATTTCTTGAGAGGACATCAATCTCACCACTTTGTAGAGCAGTAAAACGCTCCTTAGCATTTAGTGGAACATACTTTACTTTATTTGCATCACCTAGTACTACAGCAGCTAAAGCACGGCAGTAATCAACATCAAGCCCTCTCCAGTTCCCTTTTGAATCAGCTTCACTAAAACCTGGTAATCCAGTATTGACTCCACACTTAAGGACTCCAGCCTTTTTTACATCATCTAAAGTTCCAGCACTTGCTAGGGTCATAGTAGCAATGGCAGTTACTGCTGAGATTTTCAAAAATCGTTTTATCATATCTTCCCCTTAAAATTTAATTTTTTATGTACTTGAGTTTAAATTCTTTATAGTTAGATAGAGCTTATAATTGATGATAATATAATACTTTTTTAGAATATATAAAAAATTGTGTAGAATTGGAAAAAACCTCTCTATAGTGGGTCAATTTCCCAAAAAAAGTCAATCCACCCTTTAGCCTCTTTGATGGTAAAATCTGGTTGAATAAGTGAAGATGGCTTAAAAAATAGAGTTGCTACTTTAAAATCTATATCTGGATATTTCTCTTTTAGTTGAGTTAAAATAAGCTTTAGAGTCTCCCCACTATCTGCAATATCATCAATGACTACTACTCTTTTAGATTTGCATAGATTTGGAATATTAAATATATTTACAGTTTCAAGTTTACACTCTTTATCATAATGAATAGAGTTAATTGTAAATAGTTGGCGATTTTCCATTGCTATTGCTAAAAAATGCCCAAGGGTTAAGCCACCTCTTGCAACTGCTAATAGTGTATCAGGATTAAATGGCTCTATCTGCTCTTTTAATGCTTTTATATCTTTTAGGAATATCTCATAACTATAGTACTCTTTTTGCATATCTACTCTTTTAATTAACACAAATTTAACACTCTTAGCCTACAATTAGCTCACTTAAAAAAAGGAGTATTTTATGTTTAGAAAAATCTTTTTAGCCCTTGGAATAATCTTAGGTGCTTTTGTGGGGCTTCAAGCTCAAGATGTGAAAGAGCCTCTTCATCACGGCAAAATGATGCCAAAAAACTTTAGAATGGTTCCTATTACTAAGGCTCAAATTCTACAAAAGGGTGAAGCAAAGGATTATTGTCCAAAGTGTGGAATGACACTTCATCTATTTTACAAGACAAACCACTCGGCAAAAGTTGATGGTAAGGTAGAGCAGTTTTGTTCTATGCACTGTTTAGTTGAAGAGATGAATAGTGGTAAGAGTGTTACAGATATTAAAGTAGTAGATAATAGTACTTTGAAATTTATCCCTGCTAAGAGTGCTTGGTATGTGCTTGGAAGCTCAAAACCTGCGACTATGTCTAAAGTTAGTAAATATGCTTTTGGTACAAAAGAGAAAGCTATGGAGTTTGCTAAAAAGTTTGGTGGTAAAGTAGTGAGTTTTAAAGAGGCATTACAAGAGGAAAAATCAGCTTATGCTAAAGAGGTTAAGATGATAGGTAAACGTCAAGCTATGATGGCTAAAAAGGGTGAGCAAATCTATAAAAAAATGTGTAAACCTATAACTAAAAAGTTTAAATTAGCTTCAGATGCTAAAGCCTATATTACAAAAAATAATCTTTGTAATGGACTAAAAGGTAAAGCTCTTCAAGCTGTTGGGCTATATCTAAAATCTATAGGCAATAAATAGGAGAAATTTTATGAAAAGAGTTATTTGGGGAGTTTTATTTATAGCTATAATTTTAAAGGGTGAGACCCCTTTAGAGCCTTTAATGCTAAATAAGGGTAGAAAAGTTGCAACAGCTCTTTGCGATATTAAAAAACTCCCTAAAGCTCAAGTAAATGATAGTCTTGAATCAATCAGCAAAGCTATTAAGGCTAGTGGTGCTTGTGTAGGATTAAATAGCTCAAGAGTTAAAGCTTTAAGTTATTTTTTAAAGTTTAAAAATAATAGTAAAAGAGAATCTACTTTATCTAAAAAGATAGCAGTTCCAAATGGAGCTAAGTGTCCTGTTTGTGGAATGTTTGTATCAAAATATCCCAAATGGGCTTCTGAAATGATTATAGGTGATAAGATTTACTACTTTGATGGTGTAAAGGATATGATGAAGTTTTATATCTTTGATGGTGATTTTCACTATGAGCGAAATAAAATCAAAAAGATACTTGTAACTGACTACTATACACTAGAAGCTATCCCTGCTAAGATGGCATACTATGTAATTGGCTCAAAAGTCTATGGACCTATGGGAAATGAGTTAATCCCTTTTAAGAGTGAAAAAGAGGCAAAAAATTTTATTAAAGACCACGAAGGAGATAAAATTTTACACTTTAATCAGATTACTCCAAAAATAGTTATGGGATTAGATGGCATTGAATATAATGAAAAATAGAAAATGACTAGATATTTTTACTCTTTTTTGCTATCTCTTATACTTTTAGTATCTTTAGTACTATTGCATTATTTTAGCTTTGATAGAAATGGTGTAGTAGAGAGTCAAAAGGCTCTAGTAACTCTTACTCATTTAGATACTCTATCTATTAGTTCACAGTGGTATGAGCCAGAGATTCCTATTTTTGAAGATTCAATAAATCCAGTATATCCTGAGCTATTATCTCTTAATCGTTTTAATTTTATATATGGAGGAGTTGATGGGAAATAACCCATTTTTAAACTTTCTAATCTTAAATATCTTTGCAAATTTTAAAAAACACTTATCGGTAGTTGGACTCTCAATAGTAATAATTTTTCTCTTAGCTTCAACTCTCTTTATCTCTTCATCTTTGCAGTACTCTTTAAGCCAATCTCTTGAGAGTGAGCCAGATTTCGTAGTGCAACGTATTCGTGGAGAACACCTCTTGCCTGTACCAAGCTCTTGGGGTGAAGAGATTTCTAAAATAGATGGTGTTACTCAAGTCTCTTCACGTGTTTGGGGACGTTACTATAGTGAGCCAAAGGGTAAAAGCTTTCTTATTGTAGGTATAGATTTTTTTCAAGAGCAGAGTCAAAAGGCTCTTAATAAATTAGTAAAAAGGAGTAACCTAAGAGAATTTTTGAGTGGAAAATATATGATTGTTGGTTCAGATGTAGCTTTGTGGTTAAAGAGTCATTTTTACCAAAATGGTTATAACTTTTTAACCACTAATGGCAAATTTATCCAACTTAAACAATTTTCTACTCTACCTAATGAAAGCTCTTTGATGGGTCGAAATATGATTATAGTTCCTATTGAGACTGCTCGAAAAATATTGGGTATAGAGGGTGATAACTCTACCGATATTACCTTTAATGTTCCAAATGATGATGAGAGGGTAAATATAGAAAATAAGGTTTCTGCTTTACACTATGATTTAAGAGTAGTCTCAAAGAAGGAGATACAAGGGGCTTATGATAGGCTATTTAACTATAAAAGTGGTTTCTTCTTGGTTCTATTTTTGATAGTTCTATTGACCTTTGGGTTAATTCTATATCAACGTGCAAGTCAAGTATATTCTCAAGAGAAGCGTTTTATAGGTATATTAAGAGCTGTTGGTTGGAGTATAAAAGATATTTTAAATTTAAAATTGGCTGAGACATTCATAATTATTATTAGTAGCTTTACTATTGCAACAGTTATGGCATATTTTTATGTTTTCTCATTAAAAGCACCAATTTTAAGAGAGATTTTTTTAGGTGCATCTAAGAGTAGGGATATTATTTTAGTTCCTATATTAGATTTTTCTACTCTTACTTCAATATTTCTATTATATGCTATTAGCTTTATTTGTGCAGTATTAATTCCTGTTTGGAGGGTTGCTATTAGTAGTCCTAAGGAGGCTATGCTTTGAAAAATATACCAATTATAACTATCAACACTCTTAATCGTTGCTTTGAGAGTGGTGGTGAGAATTTTGATGCACTAAAGAGTATAAATCTTAATATATATGAAGGTGAGTGTGTTATTTTAAAAGGTATAAGTGGTAGTGGTAAGACAACACTACTTAGTATTATAGCAGGACTTGACTATCCAAGTAGTGGAGAAATTTTGGTTGAGGGTGAGCCTATAGCTAAACTTCCAGACCGACATCTTAGTCACTTTCGTGGTCATCATATTGGAATGGTTTTTCAACACTACAATCTAATGGAGAGTTTGAGTGTGGAGGATAATGTATCTATCCCTTTGATTCCTATGAAGATGAGAATAAAAGATATTAGAGATAGAGTAAAAAAGGCTATGAAAGAGGCAAATATCTCTCATAAAGCTAAACAGATGGCAAGAAGTCTCTCAGGAGGTGAAAAACAGCGTGTAGCTATTGCTAGAGCTTTAGCTTCCAATCCTAAAATTATTCTTTGTGATGAACCTACTGCAAACCTTGATAGAGCCAATAGCTACCGATTTTTAGAGATTTTAAATGAGCTTCATAAAATTGGTAAAACTATTGTCATAGCTACTCACGACCCTATTTTTCAAGAGTTGGCTTTTGAGTATAGAGTCGTAGAGATGGAAAATGGCAAAATTATTGGAGCAGGAATAAAATAGTGAGTCCGATTCTACTAAATACCCAAGTTATGGTATATCTACTTTCAGAGTCTGCACTTTGGGGTTTAATCTTTATTGCTTTTTTATTATCTCTTCCTATGATATGGCGTTGGGATTTTAAGAGTAGTTCTAAGGAACAGTATTCCTTAGAGAGACGAGCCTATTTGGTGATGACAATACTATCTATAATCTTTATTATAAAATTTCTACTTCTTCCATTTTTTGTATTTACAATAGATAAACTTAGCGATTTAGTTCCAGGGGCTATGTGTGGAGCTGGAGTTATTAGTGCCAATATATATGGCTTAAAACTTCTATTTTTAAAACTCTTAATCCTATTTATGCTTTTGTTATGGATAGTAATTAACCATTTTGACTTAGAGGCAAAAGATTACCCTTGGTTTCGTCTGAAACTTGGGATATTCTTTTTAATATTTGCTACTGTATCTATTGAGCTTTGGCTTGATTGGAGCTACTTTTTACATATTGATATTCATAAAAGTGTTAGTTGTTGTTCAGCACTATTTGGACAGTTAGAGGGTGCTAATCCACTTCCATTTGGGCTTGATACGCCTAAGCTTCTTATACTATTTGCTTTACTATATCTTTTGATTGTAATCTCCACATTTTCAAAACAGTATTGGTTACTACTTGCTAGTTATATACTCTTTGTTTTTGTTGCATACTATAGTGTTGTATATTTCTTTGGTACTTATGTCTATGAGCTTCCTACTCATAAATGTCCATTTTGTATGTTTCAACGCCCATATTACTATGTTGGATATTTAATTTGGGGAACTCTATTTGGTGGAGTATTTTTAGGAATTATCACTACACTATTAAAGCTAGTTTTAAATATTGAGAGTAAGAGACTTGAGAAAGTATCTTTGGTATTTGTTAGTATCTTTGTGCTAGTGTGTGTACTCTATGTTGGAGTCTATTATATAAGAAATGGAGTTTTATTATGAAAAAGATAATGCCAATTTTAGGAACACTTATATTTATTTCCATTGTTGCATTAATATTTATCTCTTTGGCTAAAAAAGAGCAACCTGTAACAATAGTTAAAGGAAATATGGCTTTTAAACCACTCCCTATTAAACTAAATGCTACAAATGATACTCAATGTAAAATGATTATTAAAAGTGAAAGAAATGCCGTTGAGGTGATTGCTCCAGATGGACGTACTTGGTTTTTTGATGATACTGGGTGTATGGTTCTTTGGCTAAAAGATAAAGAGTGGAGAAATAGAGCTAAAATTTGGGTACATACTATAGATACGAAGCGTTGGATTGAGGCTAAAAAGGCTTGGTATGGAGTTAGAGATTCTACAGCTATGCACTATGGTTTTGGAGCTAGAGAAAAACGTTGTAGAGACTGTATAGATTTCAATCAGATGCGTCTGAGGATGCTTAGAGGTGAAAATCTTACCAATCCTAAAATTCGTAAAAAACTTTTAGGGGTTTAAAGTGGGAAGTATTGATATTGTAGCCATTATAACAGCAGCATTTTTAGGAAGTTTTGGACACTGTTTAGGAATGTGTGGAGGGATTGTAATTGCTTATAGCTCTGCTAAGATTGATAAAAATTGGAGTAAAACTCACGAGATAGTTGCTCATCTTCTATATTCATTTGGAAGAATTACTACCTATGTAACTTTAGGTGCGATATTTGGAGCTATTGGTGGAGTGGCTAAATTCAATGGATATGCTAATGGTATTCTTACTATTATAGCTGGAGCTTTTATGATTCTTGCAGGATTATCTTTAATAGGTAAAATTTCATTTTTAACTCACCTTGAACACTCCCTTTCTAGGAGTCATTGGTATCAAAAAGCATTTGGATATATTTTAAGAGACCACTCATTATATAGCTTTTATCTATTAGGGTTATTAAATGGTCTTTTACCTTGTGGATTGGTCTATTTCTTTGCTGTAGAGTCTGCAAGTACAGGAAGCCCATTTTGGGGTGCTTTTGTAATGCTTATATTTGGATTATCTACAATTCCTGCACTACTTGGATTAGGACTTTTTACTTCAATTTTTACTAAGAGTAATTTTCGTAAATTGATGATAAATTTAGCCTCTATTGTTGTTGTTTTATTTGGTTTATATACAATCTATCACGGTTATGATTTCCTTCGCCATCCAAATAAATCTCTATTAAATTGTTGTGAATCAGAAGATGAATCAACTCCGAAAAAAGAGCCTCTTCCACTTTATCAAGGTGAAAAGATTCATATACGATAATATTTTAGTAAGTTTTGATATACTTATAGGCATATTTTAAATAAAGAGGAGCAATAAATGGCAATTTTAGATGATGTTAAAGAGGTTGTAGTTGAGCAACTTAATGTAAGCCCTGATGAAGTAAAAGAGGATTCAAAATTTGTAGAGGATTTAGGAGCTGATAGTTTAGATGTTGTAGAGCTTGTAATGGCACTTGAAGAGAAATTTGATATTGAAATTCCTGATGAAGAGGCGGAGAAGATAGCAACAGTTAAAGATGCTATTACATTTATTGAAGCAAATAATGCTTAATATCTTTTAATCGCCCTATTAATGGGCGATGTAACAGATGTGAGTCTTTATTAATATATGAAGATTCACATCTATTACGTTGATGAGGAGCTTGATGTGAGAAGAGTTGTTGTTACAGGGTTAGGAATGATTAACAGTTTGGGGCATGATAAAGAGAGTGCCTTTGAAGCAATTGTTAAAGGTGAGTGTGGTATCGATACTATTACTCTCTTTAATCCTGAATCTTTCTCAGTAAAGATTGCTGGTGAAGTTAAAAATTTTGACCCAAAAACAGTTATGGATCCAAAAGAGGTAAAAAAGGCTGATAGATTTATTCAACTTGGATTAAAAGCGGCCTCTGAAGCTATGGAAGATTCAGGAATTGATGAGACTATTGAACGTGAACGTTTTGGAGTTAGTTGTGCTTCTGGAATTGGTGGTTTACCTATAATAGAAAAGAACTCTATAGTCTTACACAATAGAGGTCCTCGTAGAATCTCACCATTTTTTATTCCATCAGCTCTAGTTAATATGTTGGGTGGGTTTGTATCTATTGCACACACTCTAAAAGGGCCTAATCTTGGCTCTGTTACAGCTTGTGCGGCTGGAACTCATGCTATTGCTGAGGCTGGAAAGACAATTATGCTAGGTGGAGCAGATAGAATGCTTGTAGTAGGAGGAGAAGCTGCAATTACTGGAATTGGAGTAGGTGGCTTTGCTGCTATGAAAGCCCTATCTACAAGAAATGATGACCCAAAACATGCATCTCGCCCTTTTGATGCTGAGCGTGATGGATTTATTATGGGTGAGGGTGCTGGGTCTTTAGTACTTGAAGAGTATGAAGTTGCAAAAGCAAGAGGAGCTAAAATTTATGGAGAGTTGATTGGCTTTGGTGAGAGTGGTGATGCTAACCATATAACTACTCCTACAATGGACGGACCTCTACGTGCTATAAGAGCTGCTATGGAAATGGCTGGTAATCCTAAAGTTGATTATATCAATGCTCACGGAACATCTACTCTAATAAATGATAAAAATGAGACTGCCGCAATTAAAGAGATTTTTGGTACTAAAGAGAATTGTCCTCCAGTAAGTTCAACAAAAGGACAAATTGGACACTGTTTAGGAGCTGCTGGTTCTATTGAGGCTGTTATATCTTTGATGGCTATGGAGCGTGGTGTAATACCTCCAACTATCAACTATACAACACCTGATGAAAATTGTGATTTGGATTATGTTCCAAATGAGGCAAGAGATGCAGAGCTTAATGTTGTAATGAGTAACTCCTTTGGTTTTGGTGGAACCAATGGTGTAGTAATCTTCCGTAGAGTTTGAGAGTGTAGTCGGAATGGCAACTTATCTCGATTTTGAGAGACCAATTGAAGCTATTCAGCAAGATATTGAGTCTGCAAAGGCTCGTGGAGATATGGACGCAGTTGAAATTCTTCAAAAAGAGCTTCAAAAAGAGGTAAAGAAGATTTTTGGCTCTTTAAGCGATTATCAAAAACTACAATTAGCTAGACACCCCGACCGACCTTATGCTTTAGATTATGTGCGTCGTATTATGCGTGATGCTCAAGAGATTCACGGCGATCGTATGTATAGAGATGACCCTGCAATATTGTGTTATTTTGGTTGGATTGGTGATGAGAAGGCATTATTAATTGGTGAACAAAAGGGACGAGGAACTAAACATAAACTCCATCGTAACTTTGGTATGCCTCACCCCGAGGGCTATCGCAAAGCATTAAGAGCAGTAAAGTTAGCAGAGAAGTTTGATATTCCTATTTTGATGCTTATAGACACTCCCGGTGCATATCCTGGTCTTGGTGCAGAAGAGAGAGGACAGAGTGAAGCTATTGCTAGAAACCTTTTTGAACTCTCAGGTGTAAAAGTTCCTTTGATTTCTGTTGTTATTGGTGAGGGTGGCTCTGGTGGTGCATTAGCCATTGGAGTTGCCGACCGTTTAGCAATGATGAGATATTCAATCTTTGCTGTTATATCACCTGAAGGGTGTTCAGCTATTTTATGGAATGACCCTACAAAAGTGGAACAGGCAACTAAAGCACTCAAAATAACACCAGACTCACTCAAAGAGTATAAGCTTGTAGATGATATTGTTGATGAACCATTAATTGGTGCTCATCGTGATATGGATAGTGCTGCTAAGGCAGTTGAGGAGTACTTTGTAAACTCTGTACGTAGTTTACGTGAACTTAGCAAAGATGAACTTCTTCAAAAGCGTTATGAGAAGCTTACTTCTATTGGTGCTTATAAAGAGAATGAATAGATTTTCAACTCTTTTGAGTACTCTTTAAAATCTCATTAGAATACTTAAATTTAAGAGTTTAAAATGATTTTAGCAGATATAGGAAATAGACATATCCATATATTTAAAGATGGAGAGATACATCATTTAAAAATTAATAATGCCATAAAGGAGTATGCTAGTAGCTATATACTCTATATATCTGTTAATACTAGGGTAAAAGATTTAATTGCATCTAGCACTTCTTGGCAAGATATATCATCTAAAATTTTATTAAAAGGCTCTTATGAGGGTATGGGAGTTGATAGAAAGGCTCTTTGTTTGAGTAGAGGTGATGGACTCTATATTGATGCAGGTAGTGCCTTAACGATAGATATTGTTGAGCGTGGAGTATATCAAGGTGGTATGATTCTTCCGGGTCTTCATAGCTATAAAGATATATTTACTAATATTTCACCAGCTCTATCTTATGATATTTCTTGGGAAATTCCATTAGATAGAGCACCTAAAGGCACTCTTAAACAGCTTAGCTATGGTATTATTGCACCAATCTATCAGGAGATTCTTAATCAACGTAAAAGTTTACCCCTTTATGTAACTGGTGGTGATGGTAAAATTGTTGCTTCTTGGTTTGAAGATGCTATTTTAGATGAAACACTGGTCTTTGAAGGGATAAAAAATGCACTTGATAGGTCTATTTTATAATATTTAATCCCCAATTTCTACATTCCTTAAGGAGTCTATATGTTAACAATTGCACTGCCCAAAGGGCGTATTGCTGAGGAGACTTTAGCAATCTTTTCAGAACTTTTTGGAGATGGTTTTAAGTTTGAGAGTCGTAAATTAATTTTAGAAGTTGGTGGATTTAGATTTTTAAATGTTCGTAATCAAGATGTTCCAACCTATGTAGAGTATGGCTCTGCTGATTTAGGGATTGTGGGACTTGATGTTATTACAGAAAAAGAGTTAGATATTATTGACCTACTTGATATGAGGTTGGGGTGTTGTAAAGTAGCTATTGGAATACGTAATGAAGATGAGTTAGATTGGAGTCGTCCAGATATAAAAGTGGCTACAAAGATGGTAAATATCTCCAAAAACTATTTTGCTTCAAAGGCTGTAGGTGTAGAGGTTATAAAACTATATGGCTCTATTGAGTTAGCACCTTTAGTAGGTTTGGCCGATGCTATTGTTGATATTGTAGAGACAGGGACTACAATGAGAGAGAATGGCTTGAAAGTTGCTGAAGAGATTATGGACTCATCTGCTCATCTAATTGCTAATAAAAATAGTTTTTATTCTAAAAAAGAGCAGATATTAGAACTCTATGGGAAGATTAAAGAGCTTATAGAGAAGAGATAAAGTTATCTATTTACTCTAATTTCTTTAAAGGAACTATATGGCAACTTCTAGCCAAGCACTAGATTTATATGCAAAGGTTGAAGACCTTTTAGGGGTTCGTGAAGTATCTCCTAAACTCTACGCCCACTATTTATTAGCTTTACAAGAGTATGAATTTAGCTCTTTATTAGATGTTGGGTGTGGAAGTGGGGAGTTTATTTTTCAACTCTCAAAAGCTTTTCCTAATGCTAAAATGCAAGGAGTTGATTTAAGTTGTGAAATGGTAAATCAAGCTCTAAAACTTGGTGTAGATGCTAAGTGTATTGATTTATGTAATATTGATAAAAAATATGATGTTATCACTTGTGTGTTTGATATGTTAAACTATCTATCTTTCAAAGAACTCCCAACTTTTTTAAATTGTCTCAAGGCAAGATTAAATAGTGGTGGTCTTTTGCTTTGTGATATAAACACCCTATATGGTTTTAAAGAGGTTGCCGTTGGAGCATTTGTAGCTGAAGACTCTAATCGTTTTATTAGTATTGAGAGTGATTTTGAAGATGGAGTTTATGAGGCATACTTTACACTTTTTGAGAAAAAAGGGCAAAGTTGTTGGCAAAAATCATCACAAACAATTAAGCAGTATTACCATTTAGAACAAGAGATTGAAAAGCTACTAGATGCTAGAGTTATCTACAAAGAGGATATAGCTCTTTATGGGGATAGGGCAGATAAATATTTTTTGATTTATGAGTGTTGAGAGATGGAAGAAAGAGATAGGATTTTTTTAAAAGCTCCTGAGAAAAAATTTGAGTTTGATGAGACAGTTGCTGCAGTTTTTGATGATATGTTAAATCGTTCAGTCCCATACTATAAAGAGGTAATAGAATTAATTGTAGATTTGATATTAGCTAGAGAAAAAGATGATTTGAGTATTCTTGATTTAGGTACATCTACGGCTCATCTACTCCTAGAGTTATATAAAAAAAGAGATTTTTCTATAAGTCTTAGGGGAGTTGATAACTCCTTGGCTATGATAGAACGTGCTAAGAGAAAATGTATGGCTTTTGGAGCAAAAGAGATAGAGCTTATAGAGGGTGATTTAAGAGATTTTCCTATTGAGCAAGAAGATGTGGTAGTTGCAAATTATACTCTTCAGTTTATTCGTCCTCTTGACCGTCCTAAGCTTATAAATAGGATTTACAAAGGCTTAAATAGTGATGGTGAGTTCTATTTCTCTGAAAAAGTTGTCTTTTCTGACCGTCATCTTGATAAGATTATGATTGATACATATTATGATTACAAACGAAAGCAAGGTTATAGTGATTATGAAATATCTACAAAACGTGAAGCTTTAGAAAATGTTTTAATTCCATTTACTATAGAAGAGAATATTCGTCTTTGTAAAGAGGCTGGATTTACTCAAGTAGATACAATTTTTCAATGGGCAAATTTTGTAACTTTTAGAGCTAAAAAATTATAATTTTTATATATTAGTATTGGTAACTTATTAGCCCACACTTTGGGTATAATTCACTGATAAATAGTTGATTTATAACGTATAAATAAGGAAATAGTATGCAATGGAGTCCTAGTAGTTGGCGAAATTTTCCCATCAAACAACAGCCTGAGTATGAAGATAAAGAGTTACTTGCATCAGTAGAGAGAGAGTTAAAGAGTTATCCCCCACTTATCTTTGCAGGAGAAGCACGTAATCTTCAAAAAGATTTAGCTAGAGTTGGACGAGGAGAAGCCTTTATAGTACAAGGTGGTGATTGTGCTGAGAGTTTTAGTGCTTTTAATGGTGAGACGATTAAAAATCTATTTAAACTTATTTTGCAAATGTCAGTTGTGATGACCTATTCTAGTGGCAAACCTGTTATCAAAATTGGTCGTATTGCGGGACAGTTTGCTAAGCCTCGTTCGAGTGATTTTGAAGAGAAAAATGGGGTTAAACTCCCTAGTTATAGAGGTGATATTATAAATGGTATTGAATTTAGCAAAGAGGCACGTCAAGCAGACCCAACTAGAATGCTCCGTGCCTATAACCAATCTGCGGCTACAATGAACCTAATAAGAGCATTTTCTCGTGGAGGATTAGCAGACCTTAACCAAGTTCATAAGTGGAATTTAGATTTTATAAAAGGACACCCTTTAGGTGATAGATATGAAGAGCTTAGTTGTCAAATAGATAAGGCTATGAAGTTCTTAGCTGCTGCTGGAATTAATAGTCAAACAGCTCCACAACTTCGTCAAACTGTTGTATATACATCTCACGAAGCTCTTTTACTAAACTATGAAGAGGCATTAACTAGAATTGATAGTCTAACTAATAAGTGTTATAACACTTCAGCTCATATGCTTTGGATTGGAGACCGTACTAGAGATTTAAATGAGGCTCATATTGAGTATTTCCGTGGTATTAACAATCCTATTGGCTGTAAAGTTGGCCCAAGTATGGAGGCAGGTGAGTTAATATCTCTTATTGATGCACTCAATCCAAATAATGAAGAGGGACGATTAAATCTAATAGTTAGAATGGGAGCAGATAAGATTTCAAAATACTATCCTCCACTTCTTAGAGCTGTTAAAGAGTCTGGTAAAAATGTTGTTTGGACAATTGACCCAATGCACGGAAATGTTGAGAAGACTTCAACAGGATTTAAAACAAGAGACTTTGAAAATATCCTCTCAGAGGTTCGTAAATTTTTTGAGATTCATAGACAAGAGGGTACAGTTGCAGGTGGAATACATCTTGAGATGACAGGTGAGAATGTTACAGAGTGTACAGGAAGCACATCAAGCCCAATTACAGCAGATAAACTAGGAGACCGCTATCATACTCAATGCGACCCACGTCTAAATGCTAATCAGGCTTTGGAACTTGCCTTTATGATAGGAGAAGAGCTTTAATCTTCTCTTTTAAAAATATATGAAGAAAAAGTCATCTGTAAATATACCTTGCCCTTGTGGAAGTGGTAAAAAGTATAAAAAGTGTTGTAAAGCCTATCATAGTGGAGCCTATCCCAAAAATGCTCTACTTTTGATGAAGAGCAGATATAGTGCTTATGCTCTAGGATTAAGTAGATATATCATAAATACTACTCACAAGGATAATCCAGACTATAGTGTAGATACTATTAAGTGGATTAATCAAATTGATACATTTTGTAAAGAGACAGAGTTTATAAAATTGGAAATATTAGATTTTATAGATGGAGACAAAGAGGCATTTGTTACTTTTCGTGCCATATTTGCTAATGGTGAAATGATTGAACAGAGTAGATTTATTTTTGAAGATGGGAAGTGGCTCTATCACAGTGGAAAATTTTTAAATTGATACTAGATATAGACTCTACACTACTTTAAGTAGAGTCTATTTAATAGTATCTCTCCTATTTACAATTTACAGAATCAACTCTATAATGTAATTTATTTATATACTTATCTAAAGCTTTTTTTGTAGCTTCAGCTTTTGAGTTTGCATATACATATACAACACCCCCTGTTGGAGAGCCATTTACATATCTATAACAAGTCCATTTTGAAGATGCCATAAGCATACCCCCCAGTACCAAAACACCAAGAACTATTTTTTTCATATCTTACTCCTTTATAAATTGATGTTTATAATCTTATAGAAAAATAGTAAAAATATTACTATCATTTCTATATCTATACTCCAATTTCATATTATGAATATCTAAAATGCTCTTTACAATATAGAGTCCCAATCCAAGCCCTCCCTCAGAGCTATGAAAAGGTGTAAAATATTCATCAATAGGATAGGGTAGAGCCTTTCCTATATTGCTTATTTGAATCTCATTTTGACGTATTAAAATATCTGCATATCGATTTTTTGAGTATTTTATAGCATTATCTATTAGATTTTTAATAGCTAAACTTAAAAGTTCAAAATCACCTTGAAGGGTAAAATCTTTTTGAATAACGATATGGATATGTTTTGTTGGTTCATCAATCATCAATAAATCTATACTACCTTCTAAAATATCACTAGCTTTATATTTATGAAAATTTGTTCTAACATTTTTAGAGCTAATTTGCTCAACCTTCGCAAACTCATCAATTAGTAGATTTAATCTCTCAAAAATAGCGTGAAACTGCTTTTTTCTTTTGGAATCATTAATCATCTCTGATATTAATCGACCTTTTGCTATTGGAGTTTTGAGTTCGTGCATAATAGCTCTTAGAAGTAGTTGTCTTGATTGAAGAAGGTTTCTTATAGTCTCTACAGCTTTGTCAAAGGCATTTGCAACCTCGGCAATCTCATCTTTTTTATCACTATGGCATCTTATACTCAAATCACCTTCAGAAAAACGTATAATTTTCTCTTTTAATTCACTTAAAGGCTTTATAGAACGTACTATCCAAAGATATAAAATTAGCAGTAGTAGCAGTGCTCCACCTAGAGCTATTATAAGCTCTATTGGAAAATGTGGTTTATTTAAATTTTCTAAAATTAGTTTGAATCTATCATTATTTATGAGAATATATCGGTGTAGATGAATATTTATAACAGCAAATTTCTTCTTTTTTTTATCTTTATTAATTTGATGATAGAGCTTTATATTTTTTCCTCCAGCATCAATAACTTTTATATTTTGTGAAGAAAGATACTCCTTGTCAATTTTGCCAGTTTTTAAATAGTATAGATATAGATAGTGTATATTAGCACGTTCTTGCATTTGAATCTCTTGAAATGAGCGGTTAACTGAGCTTTTCCAAAGGGCTGAAAATAGTAAAATTAGCAGTATAACAGCTATAAAAAAGATAATATCAATTTTAGCTCTTAAAGAGCTAATAGAAAATTTTTTAAACAAGTTTATAACCAACACCCCTAACAGCTTGAATAGCTTTTGAATCTCCTAGTTTTGAGCGAATCTTACTAATAATTACATCAAGACTTTTAGTAGAGCTATCACTCATTACACTAGATTGATTTATTAACTGCTCTCTTGATATAGTGATTCCTTGCTTTTTGATTAATTGTGAGAGAATATCAAATTCTGCAGGAGTTAATTGTAAAGGCTTATTGTGATAGTAGATAGTATCACCTTTAATAGCATATTGGCTATCTATATTAGTACTATTTGACTCTTTCTTACTATAACGTCGAAGTAGTGAGAGTATTCTTGCGTGAAGCTCTTTTGGGTCATAGGGTTTTGGTAGATAGTCATCTGCTCCAAGTGCAAAACTCTTAACCTTATCTTCAACATCACTACGAGCAGAAGAGATAATAACAGGGATATTGTATTTTCTTACAACCTCTTCACAAACTTCTAAACCGTCCATTCCAGGAAGTGTTAAATCAAGTAGAAGAATGTCATAGTTTTGTACTCCAGCACTTACTCCTAAAAATGGGTCTTCATAGTTTGTAACTTCCATATTAAATTGAGCAAGATACTCACTTAAAAGCTCTGCAAACTCAGGATCATCTTCAATCATTAAAATTTTAATTGGGTATTTCTCATTATCTTTTTCCATAAAGCTATTTTATCTATTTGAGGTTAATTAAAAGCAAATATTAAAAGAGTTATTCCCCTAGTCTATGCTCTAAAAAAATACCTATAAAACTAGACATAGCTGTAATTAGAAAAAATAACATAGAAAAAGCCACTCCAACTTCACTATTTAAATTAATCAAAGAGAAACCATAAAGAAATACAAATTCACGAATCCCAACGCCACCAATAGATAGGGGTAATACGGCAACTACACTTGATATTAAAAATAGAGTGAGTATCTCTACTATATGATTACTCATTCCAAGGCTAATAGCAAGATAGTAGGCACTAATTAGTTGAAAAAGTTGTGTCAATGCTCCAAAAAAAAGAGTAGTGTAAAATACACTTTTAAAATTACCTCTATAAAAGAGCCACGTGGTAGGAAATAGTAAAATTAGTCCGATAATATCTAAGGGACGAAGCCAAGATAATAGAGATATGTAACTACTAAATAGAAATAAAATCCCAGCAAAAAATAGTAGAAAACTAAGACCACTAATACGGTCTAATAAAGTAGCACCTAAAAGAGCTTTTGTCTTTATCTCTCTATGTCGATTTAGTAGATATATCTTATATCCATCTCCGCCAATTCCACCAGGTAAAAATAGATTATAAAACATTCCAATATAGTATAGTCGTAGAGCCTCATACTCACTAAGATTTAAATCAATGGCTTTAAAAAATTGATTTAGTCTAATTGAGCTAATAATTTTTGAGATATTAAATGCTAGTAGTGCAACTAAAAATAGCCAAATATTCATCTCCTTAACTTTTAAAAGGAGTTGATGAGTGTCTATCTTCATAAAAACATAACTCAATGCTCCAAGACTAAGAGCAATTTTTACTATAAGTGTTAAACTCTTTTTATTTACCAATGAAAATCTTTTTTACTCTATATGGCTTTTTATTTTGAGATTCAAAGTATGTACGCATAATCAATTCAGCGATAAATCCTGTAGTAATTAGCTGAATACCCATAATTACAAGAAGAACTCCTAATGTTAGCAGTGGACGCTGACCAATACTCTCACCAAACAGTTTAAGGATAAATAGATAGAAGTTTATGAGGAGTCCTACTCCAAGAGATGCGATTCCTAATCCTCCAAAAAGGTGCATAGGTTTAGTTTGATACTTTTGCATAAAGAGCATTAACATTAAATCACTCATTACACGAAAAGTTCGTCCTAAGCCATATTTTGATTGACCATAAACTCTTGGGTGATGTCTTACATTCATCTCTACAATTTTAGCCCCTAGCATCTGTGCCAATACTGGAATAAAACGGTGAAGCTCTCCATAAAGGTCAAGCTCTTTAGCTATATCACTTCTAAATACTTTTAGAGTACAGCCGTAATCGTTGAGGTAAACACCTGTACTTTTTCTAATAAGCCAGTTTGCAATTTTACTTGGAATTTTTCGTAAAAAGATACCATCTTGTCGTTTTACTCTTCTTCCTGCTACTACATCTGCATTTGTCTCATTCATCTTCTCAATCATAATAGGAATATCAGCAGGGTCATTTTGTAAATCGCCATCAAGTGTAGCAATAAGTTCACCCTCGGCAATATCTATTCCAGCTGCCATTGCTGTAGTTTGCCCATAGTTTCTCTTAAATATAATAATTTTTGTTTTTGAATCAGCGTTCTCTTTCATTCTCTCTATAGTTTTATCACTAGAGCCATCATCAACTAATATTAACTCATAATCAATATCTTTTAGAGCTTCTCTTATTGCTTTAAATAGTGGTACAACATTATCCTCCTCATTCATCATTGGAACTACAACGGAGAGTTTCATTATATATGACCTTTTTTATTGAATTTTATCAAAATCATTATATGTTTTAAGAATTTTATCACTTATGAGATAACTTAGATAAAATACATTTTAACTACTAGAAGTTTTATAAAAGGTTCATATTAAATGAGAAAGAGTGATTTTTTACGTTCAATTGTTGAAAAAGATTTGAGTGATGGAAGATATAAAGAGGTAGTAACTCGTTTTCCTCCTGAGCCAAATGGTTATCCACATATTGGACACGCTAAAGCTATTACTTTAAATTTTGGAATTGCCAAAGATTTTGGTGGTAAGTGTCATCTAAGAATGGACGATACAAATCCGACAACTGAAGACGAAGAGTATGCTAAGGCTATCGAAGATGCAGTTAGATGGCTTGGTTTTGAGTGGAATGGCGAAGTCAGACACACCTCAGACTATTTTGAAAAGCTCTACAACTATGCTGTAGTATTGATTAAAAAGGGTAAAGCTTATGTTGATAGTCTTGATGAGGAGACAATGCGTCTTTATCGTGGAACAGTAACTGAAGCTGGGAAAAGAAGCAAATATGCAAATCGCTCTATTGATGAAAATTTAGAGCTTTTTGAGAGAATGAAAAATGGAGAGTTTAGAGATGGGGAACACGTTTTAAGAGCTAAGATAGATATGAGTTCACCTAATATGCAGTTGAGAGACCCTCTTTTGTATCGTATTCGCCACGCTCATCATATACGAACAGATAATAAGTGGTCTATATATCCAATGTATGATTTTGCCCATTGTCTTTCTGATTATATTGAGGGTATTACACACTCTTTTTGTACTTTGGAGTTTGAAAATAATAGGGCTATTTATGATTGGGTACTTGATACTTTAGAATTAGAGCCACCACGTCCATATCAATATGAGTTTGCAAGACTTAATATGAACTATACTGTTATGAGTAAGCGTAAACTTAAAGCTCTTGTAGATGATGGATTTGTAAGTGGTTGGGACGACCCTAGAATGCCAACAATCGCAGGATATAGACGAAGAGGATATACATCTGAATCTATTGTCAATTTTTGTAATAGTATAGGGGTTTCAAAAGCAAACTCTATAGTAGATGTAGCTCAACTTGAGTATGCTATTAGAGATGACCTTAATATGAAAGTACCTCGTGTTATGTGTGTACTTGACCCAATTAAAGTTGTGATTGAAAATTATGAGGGGAGTGAAGAGCTTGAAGCTTCTTATTATCCTCACGATGTTCCCAAAGATGGAACTAGAAAACTACCATTTTCAAAAGAGATATATATTGAACGTGAAGATTTTGAAGAGAACCCTCCTAAAGGATACTACCGTCTAACACCAACTCAGCCTGTAAGACTTCGCCACGCCTATATTATACGTTTCAAAGAGGCTATAAAAGATGAAAATGGAAAAATTGTTGAGCTTAGAGTAGAGTACTACCCAGATTCTAAAAGTGGAAATGATACCAGTGGGCTTAAAGTCAAGAGTGCTATTCATTGGGTTGATGTGGCTACTGCTAAAAGGGTAGAGCTACGCCTATATGATAGATTATTTAGTGTAGAGACTCCACAAGGTGTAGAGGATATAAATCCAAACTCTTTAGAAATTATTAAAGGGGCTTTTGTTGAAGAGGCTGTTATTAAAGATAGAGTAGATGAGAGATTTCAGTTTGAGAGACAAGGCTATTTCTATTTTGATTCT
Organism: Nitratifractor sp.; assembly: GCA_015491955.1. Taxonomy (GTDB): domain Bacteria; phylum Campylobacterota; class Campylobacteria; order Campylobacterales; family Sulfurovaceae; genus Nitratifractor. The sequence goes on from WGFZ01000076.1 coordinate 21,272, forward strand.
ATCGATTCAAGTGATGAAGATATAGTATTTAATAAAATTGTAAGTTTAAAAGACTCTTGGAGTAAAAAACAAAAATCACCTAAAGCAACTCCTAAGAGAAGAGATATAAATAGTACTAAGAGTAGAAATAGTAAAGATGGTGAGTTAGCACCATTAAACGATAAGGAGCAACTACTCTTTGATAGATATACAACAGAGTTTAAACTTAGTAAAGCTGTGGCAAATAACTTAGCAAGAGATTATAAATTACGCTCATTTTATGATGAAGCTCTAAAAGAGTTTAATAGCCCAACAACATTAGCAAATCTTGTTATTAATGAGCTTGGACGTGTTGTAAAAAATCAATCCTTAGATACTCTAAAGATTTCACCAAAAACTATGGCAGAGTTAGCCAAAATGGTAGATGATGAGACTATATCAAATAAGATAGCTAAAGATATTTTTGAATTGATGTTAAAAAGTGGTGAGTCTCCAAATAAAATAGCCAAAGAGCGTGGATTAAAACAAATTAGCAATCCTCAAGAGATTATTCCAATTGTAAAAGATATAATTGATAAAAACCCAGAAAATGTAGCCAAATATAGAGCAGGAAATCAAAAACTCTTTGGCTTTTTTGTTGGACAAGTATTAAAGGCAACTAACGGCAAAGCAAATCCAAAGATTGTAAATAGTTTAGTTAAAGAGATGTTGTAAATTTTATATCTATTCCAGCTATTTTTATGGAATAGGTGTAGTTATCTATTTTTTAGTGGTTTTTAAATACCTCTACCGCCTCTTGAAGTTTTTTCTTTTTCTCACTATTTGGCAGACTCTCCAGCCACTCATCTATCTCGTCCCAACCCCAATTTAACAACTCTACTCCTTTATATTTCTGCTTCCACTCTTTGGGTGACAAAGGATACTCTATATCTCTTGAGATAGCTTCCAAAATTTTGAGCATCTCATAATCTATAAACTTATTTATATCTTCACTAAATAGCTCTTTGTATTTAGACTCTAACACCTCATCAAAAGGTATATTTTGTGTTAAATATAACTCAAAAAGATTTGTGTAAGCTTTAGCATATTTAGGATTAATCTCTATCGCTTTTTTATACGCCTCTATCGCTTTGTCATACTCTTTTTTATGACGATATGCAATTCCCATATTATAGTAAGCATCAGCATATTTAGGATTAATCTCTATTGCCTTTTTATACACCTCTATCGCTTTGTCATACTCTTTTTTATTAGAGTATGTAATTCCCATATTATAGTAAGCATCAGCATATTTAGGATTAATCTCTATTGCCTTTTTATACACCTCTATCGCTTTGTCATACTCTTTTTTATTATAGTATGCATTTCCCATATTATTGTAAGCATCAGCATATTTAGGATTAATCTCTATTGCTTTTTCAAAAGCATCTATTGCTTTATCATACTCTTTTTTATCATCGTATGCAATTCCCATATTATAGTAAGCACTATCATATTTAGGATTAATCTCTATTGCCTTTTTATACGCCTCTATCGCTTTGTCATACTCTTTTTTATTAGCGTATGCACTTCCCATATTATTGTAAGCACTATCATCTTTAGGATTAATCTTTACTGCTTCTTCATACGCCTCTATCGCTTTGTCATACTCTTTGGATTGATAATAAATAATTCCTAACAAAAAGTAATCAATAGCTGATTTATTATCTTTTTGCTTTATCTCTTCTTCTAATGCTTCGGATTCCTCTTCTTGTGATTTTTTATAAGCTTCTTCCAAATCTTTTGCTCTTTTTTCAAAATCTGGTTTATCTAAATTAAATTTATCTTTGATGGCTAACATTATCTTATCAAAATCAAACTCTGTTACTAAAGCTTTATTATCCAACTTATTCCACCAATTGGATATCTTTACCTCTTTTGGTTCATTTTTATTTAGCCAATATACATAATCTACATCACAATCTTCTAAAAGTTTGGCAATACTCTCATCATTTCCACCATATCCTATAAAGATAACTTTTGTATTATTTAATAGATTTTTAATCTTTTTTGCCAAATCTGTTGGAACCTCTTTGGTTGTGGAGCTACTATTAAATGGCTCAATATGTGCATCTCCATGAACTTTTATAATTAATGGTGTGCTATTTCTCTCTATAAATTTATATAAATTTTCATGAGTGATAACTAAGGCTCTCTCATCTCCGGCATAAATGAGTGCATCTTGTATTAAATCATCAAAATTGGTAGTAATTACTGTATTAAATTGTGGCTCTTGCATCAATTTAGCCAATGTATAATATCCGGCACTAGGGAGTTTATTTTTTGTTATACGCTCTATCTCTCTTTGCTGGTCTTTTTTGCTTATAAATCTCTTTTCAAAAATCTCAAAATAGCGTTCAACATAATTAATATTATTTTTTTTATTAAACTCTTTCCATTTGGTAGGTTGCTCACTTTTAAGCTCTTCATACCACTTTTTAGCCAACTCCCAAGCTAGGGGGATATTAGAGCTTTTGGAACAACCAGCACCTAAAAAAAAGACATATTTACTATCTTTATTATCTTTATAATCTTGATATATCTCATCTATAAAAATTTGTAAATCTATCTCTCTATATTTTACCATTTACTCATCTATCTCTTTAAGCATAATTATTGGTTGGTTGCTTGAGAAATTCTCCATCTCTTTTAGGGTTGCCATTAGTGCCATAAGTTTATTTCTAACTTCAAGCTCTTCAAGTTCTGGGCGACTATCAGCTACTACTCCAGCACCTGCTTGAAGTACTATCTTATCATTTTGGATTAGGGCAGTTCGGATAGCTATGGCTGAATCCATATCACCAGTAAAGGAGAAGTAGCCAACACTTCCACTATAAAATCCTCTCTTTAGTCCTTCAAATTTAGCTATTAACTCCATAGCTTTAATCTTTGGGGCTCCTGTCATAGTTCCAGCTGTAAAGGTAGCTTCAAATAGGTCAAACATATCTTTATCTTCATCAATTTGAGCTATTACATCGCTTACCATATGCATTACGTGAGAGTACTTCTCTACACGCATCATCTCAGGAACCTTTACTGTGCCTGTTTTAGCCACACGTCCCACATCATTACGCCCTAAATCTACTAACATTAGATGCTCTGCACACTCTTTAGGGTCATTTAACATCTCAAGCTCTAGCTCATAGTCTCTTTTAGGAGTATCTCCTCTTTTTCTAGTTCCTGCAATTGGACGCAATAAAATATCACCCTTTGTCAATCTAACCATAACTTCAGGAGATGAGCCACAGATGCTAAAATCTTCATAATCTAATAAAAACAGATATGGGGAAGGATTTTTAGAGCGAAGAACTCTATAAAAACTTAGAGGGTCAATCTCTCCTTTTTGAGTGTAGCGATTTGATGGCAACATTTGAAATACATCACCAGCTCTAATATGCTCTTTTGCCTCATCTACAATCTCCATAAAGCGTTTAGCAGAGATTGAAAAACTCCCCTCTCCATCAAGTTTAGCTGGTTGAAATGGTAGAGGGTTGTGTGATTTTGGTAGAAGCTTTGATATAGTCTCTAAAAGCTCTGGATTTTCACTATTTGGGTCAATTAGGGTTAGCTCTGAGCTTTTATGAGAAAAACCAATAATTAAACGAGGACGAACTAAGTCTAAGTCTGGAGTCTTTAGGGGGTCTTTTAGATTATCCATATACTTTTGTAAAGTCGGCTCAAAGACTCTAACCATATCGTAGCCAATAAATCCAATAAATCCATCTACAAAACTAAAACCTGCCTCTTTTGCCAACTCTTTATAGTGTTTTGTCTCTATTTTTTTATAGTACTCTTTAAGGAAGCTAAATGGGTCATCTTCTAGTAAGTGTCCCTTTCCAAATTTATCAATAAAAGTACTTTTTTTATCTTTATAAACAAGACGCTCTTTTACACCAATAACAATAAAACTAAAATTACCCTCTTCAGATGTTACAACACTCTCAAAGAGCATACTCACCTCATTTGGATATATGCGTTTAATCTCAGCATATAGAGCTACAGGAGATAGTTGGTCAAATAGATAACTTTTAAGCATTAGTTTTTCCTAACAATAAAGCCAGATAGTCCTAGCCTCTTTTTAATATTTGAAAGTTTTCTCTTAGCTTCATTATATGACTTATATGAACCAATTCTAACTTTAAACATTCCTCTACTTTTAATAATATTAACTCTATAGCCTTTAGCTTGTAGGTTTTTAATATATGATTTTGATGGTTTCTCTTTGAAAGAGCCAATTTGAATGTAGTATCTAACTCTTTTTACTCCCTTAAATAGTTTACTAGCTTTAACATTTTTAGTTTTATGTTTTATGTGAGTATTAGATGTATCTTTTTTCCTAGAAGAGCTACTATGTACTCTATTTGTTTTTTTTACCTTGGAAGTATGTCTATTTACTTTACTACTATCTACTCTTTTTTTAGTTTTTCTATCATTAGATTTAGGCTTTGGCTTTGGCTTTTTATTATTTTCTATTTTAGTTTTACTCTTATCATCTTTTGTAGTAGAGCTAGAGTTTGTTATTGCATTTATGAGATTCATATCAAGAGGAGGGTTATTCTCTTCCTCTTTATTTTCTGTTTTATTCTTATCTATTTTTGGTTTTATAGGTTTTAATTCATCTGGAAGTTTTGATTTTAAAGGGGACTCTTTTGATTTCTTTAGTGTATTGTTGTTATCTTTTTTTATAATTGTAAGATTTGTATCACTCTTTTTTACTGAAGGACTTGGTGATTTTCCTAAAAGGAGTTTTGCCAAAAAAATCCCCATAACTAAGATAGTAAGAATTAATCCAATTAATATAAGTAAATTTCTCTGATTTATTTTTTTTGAATCTTTATCACTATCAAAAAGGTCATCAAGATTATGATTCTTCATATACCACTCCAAACTAAAATTATTTGATTATAACGAAAAAAATCTGAGCAAGGATTGAGAAGTGGAATATGTTAGTACTTATAACGACACTCCCTAGTAGATAGGGCGGTCGTATATTACAAAGTTAAGAGCGAGTTCTCTCATCTCTTCGCGAATTTTAGCTTGAAGCTCGTGGTTGTCAATATTATCTAAAACATCACAAATTCTATTAGCAATAGTCTCAAACTCTGCCTCTTTCATTCCTCTTCGTGTAAGTGCAGGTGAACCAATACGGATACCACTAGTTACAAATGGGCTACGAGTCTCACCCGGAACAGTATTTTTATTTACTGTAATCCCAGCACGTCCTAGTGAAGCATCAGCATCTTTTCCACTAAACTCTTTATCTAAGAAACTTACAAGTACAAGATGATTATCTGTTCCACCACTTACCACATCATAGCCACGCTTTGTTAGTACATCTGCTAGAACTTTAGCATTTGCCTTCACCTGTTTTGCATACTCTTTCCACTCAGGAGCTAAGTTATGTTTAAATCCAACGGCTTTGGCTGCTACTACGTGAACTAATGGACCACCTTGAAGACCTGGGAATATCGCAGAGTTGATTTTTTTAGCAATATCCTCATCATTTGTCATAATCGCTCCACCTCTTGGACCTGCAAGAGTTTTGTGTGTAGTTGTTGTTACAACGTGGGCGTGAGGGAATGGGCTAGGGTGTTCTCCTGCTACTACAAGTCCAGCAATATGGGCAATATCAGCAAATAAAATAGCTCCTACTCTATCGGCTATCTCTCTAAATCTAGCAAAATCTATCTCTCTAGGATATGCTGAAGCACCACAGACTATAATTTTAGGTTGAACAATCTTGGCGATCTCTTCTACTTTGTCATAATTAATACGACCATCAAGCTCCACACCATAAGTAAAACTATGATAGTTTTTACCAGAGAAACTAGGTTTTGAGCCGTGAGTCAAGTGTCCTCCGTGGCTTAAATCCATTCCCAAGATTTTATCACCAGCCTTAATTAAAGCCGCATATACAGCTCCATTTGCTTGAGAGCCTGAGTGAGGTTGTACATTTGCATACTCACAGCCAAAAAGCTCTTTACATCTATCTATAGCCAACTGCTCAACTCTATCAGCATAATCACAACCACCATAATAACGCTTATTGGGATAACCCTCTGCATATTTATTGGTAAATACAGAACCCATAGCCTCCATTACATCTGGAAAAGTGAAGTTTTCACTAGCAATCATCTCAAGATGTTCAGTCTCACGCTTTAGCTCATCTTCAATTGCTTTAAATACCTCTGGGTCTGATTTTTCAATGAAGTAACTCATATCAATCTTCCTTTTTTTAGATTTAATTATTATTTTTTTCTTGCTCTTGTTTAGAGGATTCTAATTGTGCCTCTGGACGCATAGCAGGGAAGAGTAGTACATCACGAATAGAGTGCTGATTTGTTAAAAGCATTACCAATCTATCAATACCAATGCCCTCTCCAGCAGTTGGAGTCATTCCATAACTCAAAGCTCTTACATAGTCAAGATCCATATGCATAGCTTCATCATCACCAGTTAGCTCCTTAGCCTCTACTTGATTTTTAAATCTTTCATATTGGTCTTGAGGGTCATTGAGTTCGTTAAATCCATTTGCTATCTCTTTACCAGCAATAAATAGTTCAAAACGCTCTGCAATATCAGGATTTTTATCACTCCTACGAGCAAGAGGAGATATTTCAATAGGAAAATCTTTTATAAATGTAGGATTTATAAGCTTCTCTTCTACAAAAGCATCAAAGAGTTCAGCTTGTAAGTAGCCAAGAGATAGATTAGGGTCTGTATCTATTCCGTTCTCTTTGAGGTAGGCTCTAGCTTTTTCTCTATCTATAATTACATCTTCAGGAACTCCACCAATACTCTTTAGTGATTCAAGGTAACCTACTTTTTCAAAAGGCGTTGAGAAATCTACCTCTTGCTCTCCATAGCTAAGTTTTCTAGAAAGCCCTAAATTTTCAAATAGATAATCAAAAAGTTCCTCACTAAGACGCATTAAATCTTCATACGTATGCCACGCCCAGTAGTACTCAATCATAGTAAACTCTGGATTATGGGTATGATCCATTCCCTCATTTCTAAAGTTTCTATTTATCTCAAATACTGCTTCCATTCCACCGACAATAAGACGTTTTAGATATAGCTCTGGAGCAATTCTCAAGTATCTATCTACATCAAGGGCATTATGATGGGTAACAAAAGGACGGGCATTGGCTCCACCAGGAATTGGGTGCATCATAGGAGTTTCAACCTCCAAGAATCCCTTATCTTCAAAGAAACGTCTAACAAGTGATACTATACGACTTCTTAGTCTAAAGGTATCCTTTACCTCAGGATTCATAATCATATCAAGGTAGCGTTGGCGATAACGAATCTCTTGGTCGCTTAAGCCGTGAAACTTCTCTGGGAGAGGGTGGATAGCTTTAGTTACAATATTTAAATTGGTACAGTGTAGAGTTATCTCTCCTGTACGTGTTACAAAAGGATAACCATCTGCTTCTATAA
>WGFZ01000077.1 GCA_015491955.1 Nitratifractor sp.
ATGCAGAGCTATTTTTCAGAGCTGGGGATTGAGAACTACTACTTTTATAAAGATTTAGCAAATCTTGATAGAGGATTTATTATTAAATAAAGGATATATATGAAGAGAAATTTTAAAATAGCGACTATGGTTTATTTAATTTGGCTTGGTGTAATGCTTGGAGCTGTATTGTATGCTGGAGCAGTTGTAGCACCTGTTATTTTTAATTCAGCTAAATATTTAGGAACTTCTATTTTGAGCCACTATCAAGAGGGGCTTTTGATGACACAAAATTTTATATTATTAAGTTATGTGGTAACACTGACAATTATTTTTGTATTTTTATATGAAGGTTACAAATATAAGATGGGAGAGCGTGATAAGTTCACTTTAGCAGTTACTTTTATTCTTCTTTTTACAGGCTCTATGTTTAATTGGTACTATCTAAGTGATATTGTAACTATGCAAATGGCAGGAGAGAAGATGACTCAAAGTAGTGCATTTTTAGCTACGCATAAAGGTAGTGAATTGGATTTTAAAATCTTTGCCCTTTCAATCTTACTTTTAATGATTCAAAATATGCGTAAAGCTTGTAGATGATTTGGGCTATTGGTGATATTCAAGGGTGTTATGATTCTCTTTTAAATCTCTTAGAAAAGATTAAATTTAATCCTAAAAAAGATGAACTTTGGATAGCTGGAGATTTAGTAAATAGAGGTCCTAAATCTAAGGAGGTTTTAGAGTATCTATACTCCATTAAAGATAGTATAAAAATTGTACTTGGTAATCACGATATATCACTGTTAGCAATAGCTTGGGGTATAAAGAGTTCAAATCCTACACTTGAACCTATCTTGAAAGATTCTAGGAGTGATAAGTGGCTAAAGTGGTTGGCTAAACAACCTTTTATCCAAGTCGATTTAAAGCTTGGTTATGTGATGGCTCACGCAGGATTACCTCCTGAGTTTGGACTTGAGACAAGTTTACACTATAACCGTATATTGATGCGTCGCCTTCAGAGTAAAGGGGCTAAAGAGTGGCTTGATAATATGATGAAAAAGAGTGAAGACCACTTTGAAGCTTTGGGAGGAGACCTTGCACAAGAGCGTTATATGCTATCAAGTTTTACAAGAATGCGTTTTTGTTATAGTGATGGTAGGTTAGATTTTAATCAAAAAGGTTCTCCAAATGAGAAGAGCTATGCTAAAGGTTTACTCCCTTGGTTTGAAGTAAAAAAACGTAAACATATAAAAGAGAAGATAATATTTGGACACTGGTCCACACTCAACTATTTTGAAAATGATGAGGTTTGTTGTTTGGATAGTGGCTGTCTTTGGCAAGGTAAACTAACAGCTAAACGTCTTGATAGTAAAAAGGCTAAAATTGTTCAAGTAGATTGTCCAAATGGGATTAAGCCTTAAAAAGGAGTAGATTTATGAGTGATATTAAACGTATTTTAGAACATTTTAATACTATAACATCTATACCTCACTGTAGTAAGCATACTAAAGCTCTACAAGAGTATATTATCAATTTTGCTAGAGAGCAGGGCTATAGTGTAGAGCTTGATGAAGCTAAAAATATATTGATTTCTATTGGTAATCCTAAGCTATGTCTGCAAGGACATTATGATATGGTTTGTGTAGGTGATGCTCCTAATATTGAACTTGAGAGTATAGATGGGTGGCTTAGTGCCAAAAACTCTAGTTTAGGAGCTGATAATGGTATTGCTATAGCTATGATGATGGCACTTATGCAAGACTCTTTAGAGTTGGAATTTTTACTAACTTCAGATGAAGAGATTGGACTTGTTGGTGCAAAAGAGTTAAATCTAAACCTTAAAAGCTCTAAACTTTTAAATCTTGATTATGAAGATGAGGCTATTGTATGTATTGGTTGTGCTGGTGGTGTTGATTTGATAGGAAGGAAAGAGAGTAAGATTCAAGATAAAAAATCTCCTGTTTGGGAAGTCTCTATATCTGGTTTACCTGGTGGACACTCTGGAGTAGATATAGATAAAGGTATTCCTAATGCTATTAAGGAGCTATCTTATGCACTTATGGAGCTTGATAATATCTCATTAGTTAGTGTTGTTGGTGGGGAGCGACGAAACTCTATTCCTGTTGGAGCTAAAGCTATTATATTATCTGAAAATAGACCATCTTTAGATGATAGATTTGATATAGAAGAGCTTGGAATCTCTACTAAGAGGGTTTTAATAGATAGTAGGTCTCTACTTAGACTATTGGCTACTGCTCCAAATGGGGTAATCTCTTATAATCAAGAGCTTAAAATTCCTCAAGATAGTTTGAATTTAGCAAAAGTAGATTTTAATAGTGATTTTTGTCAAATTGATTACTCTCTTAGGTCTATGAGTATGGAGGGATTAAACTCTTTATCAACTTATACAAATAGCTTTCTTAAACGTTATGCTTTTGAAGTTGATTATCAAGAGGAGTATCCTGCTTGGAAACCAGAGATGAATCTATTTACTCAAGATGTAGCTATAGCATTGAAAGAAGTTTTTGGAATAAGTCGTTATGAGGCTATTCACGCAGGGCTGGAGTGTGGAGTTTTAAGTCAGAAATATCCAAATATATCTATAGCGTCTATGGGACCAAGTATTGAAAATCCCCACTCTATTAGAGAGAGAGTAAATATAGACTCTATTGAAAAGAGTTTTGAAGCATTGTGTAAGATTGTCTCCCGCCACACCTAAGATATGGTGTAACGGAGAATAAAAAATTAATATAGACCAAATTTCCCATCATTTCTTTTATACATTACTCGTAAACGTCCCTCATTATCATTAAATACGATAAATTTACGTTTAGGGTCAGAACTAAGAAGTTCACGAGCCTCTTCAAAATCTATAGGTTTATGAAGTTCTAAATCCATTGGAACAATATCATCATCTATATCATTTATATAGTCAAGTTGCTCTTTAGCCTCTTCAATTTCACTTCCAAGCTCTCTAATACTTACTGTACCACTTTTATCTTTTATCTTGTCCGCATAGCGACGAAGACTCTTTTTCATTCTCTCTAGTGCTAAATCAATTGCTGCATATACATCTTTATCTCTTTGAGTAATAACAACAGTATTTTTATCTTTTAGATTTACAACAAACTCAACACTAAATCCCTTTTTACCATTTTTTGTATCACCAGAAATGATACAGTGAACAGATATAATCTCTAAGTGATATTTCTCAAGACTCTCAATAGCACTCTCAATATAGTTTTTTATAGGCTCTGTAAGTTCAAAATGACGCCCTGCTATATGTTTATTCATTTTATACTCCTTAATATTTGGAATGTTTGATTATATCAAAAATAGAACTATTAAGGAATATTTTATATTTTTTGTAATGTTCTATTGTGATATGTGATTATGGAATTACCATCAGGGTATCTAACGTAAACATCAATAATTACAGCAGCTACAGCACCATTTGTTGTACTATTTCCATCAGCATAATCAGTAGTAATATTTGAATCATTTAATATCCTTGATGAGCTACAAGGAAGACTATTTCCTAGATAATATATTCTAGTATTAACACTATAACCACCACCATTAACTATATTTGCCCCTGAAGTACTAGCACTCTTATCTGGGTCAATATTATTAACAACTCCATCTATATCTTCAATACAGTCATTATTGACATTTCTATCATAGTTTATAATACTCATTATCGCTAGTTCAGTATAGCTTCTAGCTAGAAAGATAGCTTGTTGTTTTCTATAATTTATAACAGTTGATTTGACCATTTTTCCAGAGAGATTTAGTACTAATGCCGAAATGATTGAGACAACAACAATTGTTGCTATTGCCATTAACATAGAAAATGCTTTTCTCATCTAATAACCGCCCTCTCTTTACAAATTGTAACGTTGAAGTCTCCACCATAACTCTCTTGGGTACATAGCTTGAAACGGAAGATATTTCCAACTTCAGCAAACTTAAACACAGTTGCATTACGAACAAGTACAGCCTGTTCTCCTACTGTAAAGTTACAATCTCCGTTACTACTACTCAATCTATCTCCCTCCCAAGGTTGATAGTTGTAAAAGAGTATTAAATCTATATTACCGTTGGCTCTTTTTCTAGGACATATAGCATAAGCAGTTCTTGCAAGTTTGTAGTGTTCACTAATTACTTTGTGTTGGCGAGTAGCAGATGGAGAACGGAATTTCAATTTATTACTACTTCCTGAGAGCTTTTCAACAGTTGATATACAGCTAGTATTACTATCAACAAGTCCCATACATTTAGAGACATCATAAAAGACTTCATTATTATTTACATCATCATATTGATAGTATCTATTCCTAAAAAATATTGCAGGGTGGCGAGTAGAGTTACTATCAAGTCCAACACGTCCTCCTGAGAGATTTTTCATTACACTATTTGCAAAATTAAGGTCTGAACCTGGAGTCTTTATAACTGTAGAGTTGGAGTCATCTACATCACAAAAACCACTCCAGCCAGGTTTTCCTGCATCTGCAATCCTTGCACTAAAGCTGTCTTTATCAGAAGCAATCCACTCTAAAAGGGAGTGGTTATTATCATTTACGGATGTAGGACTAGATGCAAGGAGAAAATCTGAAAGATTATTAGGATTACGTGATATTGTAGTACCCGGAATTCGCATACTTAAAAGATTTGCAATCTGTTGAGATGCAATCTCAGTCTTCATAAGTGCCTTATTTGTAGTATTTTGTAGTAGATAGTTTCTATAGCTATCTACAATTATTGATGAACCAATTGAAGCAATAACCCCTAAGATAACAATAACCATAATAATTTCAAGTAGAGTTAATGCTTTTCTATTTTTAGAGAATTTAAATCTTTGCATTAGTATGCCTTCCAATAGATTGCTTTTGAAGCTCCGATGTTACACATAAAAGCACCCATTGTAATATTTTTATCTGCAATCTCTTTACTGGGATTATGACTAGTTAATCTTGCACGTATTAGTTTGATATTACGTGTTGTTCCATCAGTTATTTTTCTATCAAAAGGGTTTGAAAAAGTGGTCTGTTGTTTATATGTAGTAGCAGAGCCATTACTTTTATGAGGTTTATCATCACCATACCAAATATTTGTTTTTATTGAAATATTTACATCTATATAGTTACCTTGATATGTCTTTATCTCTTCTGAGTTATATACAGTTGCCTCTGTAGTTGTATTATCAAAATCATCTATATCATTAGAACCAGTATTTGCATCGTTGGCATCTGCACCAAGTGTTGAAGATGCTTGATAATATTTATCATCTAAGGCACGACAATAACGTCCATCATTATCACTTACACCAAGTGGAAGTGCAGTAGTACAAGCAGGAATTGTAGAACTATCAGTTTGTAAAACTGGGTATCCAATACTATCATTAGTATCTTTTTGATCCCATTGGGCTGTCATTATACTAGCTAGTTGGGAAGATAGCATAGTAACAGACTCTTGTTGGAGAGCTACATAGGTAGTTTTACTACTCATACTAGTTAGATTTGGTACACTCATAAGAGTAATACCAATTACAGCGATTGCAAAGATTAATTCAATCATTGCAATCGCTCTTCTTCTATTGTTTTTATAGTAAAAGGGACTAACAGTTCTCACCAATTAAGCCTTTCATTTTTTACTGGAGTAGGTGTAACTTGAATAACATTACCAGTCTTTCCTTTACCTCTCCATTCTAGCCCACCATTTTCAAATAGTATAGAGAATTTTGGTATTCCATAATGAATATCATTTATATCATGGATAGAAGGATTATATTTAAGCCACTCTTGTGGTGTAATCCAAATTCTTACATTTTCAGGTCTAGGACTTCGTGGATAGTGAATAGTAACTACGTCAGAACTACCATTCTTATCTAAGGATATTGAACTAGATGGAGTTACTGTACCTCCATTTGTACTAGCACCGTTAGAGTCATCTACTGTTAATTGTAATACCTTGCCATCACTATCAGTATGGGTAGAAATTCTATACCAGCTACCTGTTCTAGATATTTCATCCTCCTCTTTTGGTTGTACAAAGTCAGGAAGTGTACTACAATCTAATCCAAAGTTATTTTTATCATCACAATAAACATCTACTCTTAATCTTGTAGGATAATCCTTTTTATATTCGACATGACCATCTGTTCCAACCATTGGAGCAACTTTGGAAAAATAGAGATATTTATCTCCATTTAATACTTTCTCTCCTTTAGCTTGATGATTATTTGTAAAATCTGCTGAGGAGTTATCATCATCACTATATACACCAGCTTTTGTGAAGTTTATTTCAGCAATATTTACAGGGAAGTCATAAGGCTTAGCTAGGTTAAATAGCCACTCTATTTTAGCTGTACCATTACTTTCATCTGTACGGAAATTATATTTAGAGAGCGTTAGATTATTATCTATAGGTAAAACAGCACTATAGCTACGAGTAGAATCTGTACTCTCATACTCATTAATAGTCTGTTGCACTGGGACTACAGTACCATTTTTATCAACAATAGGATTAGGAGTAGTCTGAGCATTCACATATAGATTTAAATCTTTTGCCATACACTCAGATGTGTAGTTACTCAAAGCTATATTATTAGCTCCTACTGCTGTTATATTTCCTTCAAGAGTAATTGCTACACTTTTATTTTTTTCTAAATTATTCATATAGACCCAACTTCTACCAATAATATTAGGACGACTCTTTAGTGTTAGAGATGATAGGTCAAATTTATAAGGGTGGTAAGATATGTTCATATCATTGTACTCTTGAGTATTCTCTGTATTGCTATGTTTTGACTTTATGATACAACCATTTAGACTATTCCAATTAGACTCATTTACAACAACATCACTATCTTCTACACAATCAGCACCACTTTTAAATAATCCGGAAATATGATGTGCCATATAAGATGAATTATAATCAATCTTTGTCCAATCTTTATCTATCAAACTTAGAGTATAAACTCCTGTTTGATTTATCTGATTTTGAATATTTGCATATCCATTGTAAAAAGTTATAGGTATCGTTATATTTGATTCATCTGCACACTTATATGAGTTTGGCGCATTCCAAGTCAATTTTGCATCTACCTTATTTGTATAATACTGCTCTGTTGGACTTGAGTTGTTGTGGTCAGTAGCATTAATATCTATTAGGTATTTATACCCCGCTGATAGTTTTATAGATGGAGTACCATTCATATTATTTGCAATAAATAATTTTTGATTTTGATTACTTTGGTTCATATCATCTATTTTAATACTATATGACTCTGGTCTTATAGCGAAGTTATCTCTTGAACAAAGAATCTTAGTATTTAGACCATATATACACTCCATACAAGTAGCAAGTTCTTTTTGAGTCATACCATTTCCACCACTTCCTTCACCATTATTACCGCACCAACTTGTTATCTGTTTACTATTTCCATAAGGTGGTACAAAATATTTTTGGCACTGCTTACCTTGAGCATAATTAGGGAAGTTTGTAATCTTATATCTACCACTACTTAGCTTTTGTAAATCCATTAATGAACCATTTTGATCCATGTTATAGCTTATTCTAAATGCTGTATTTGAACTAGCTTTTGAGAAGAAACCTTTTTGTGATAATTCATCTTTATTTATAAGGTCAGAAAGAGTCCCATCTGTATTTGTAATAACCCATATTCTATCTTGACTAAGTAGTGTTGCTCTAGGATCTCTACAAGTTGCCATTGTATAGTGGAAGCCAGATGAACTAATCATCTCTACAGCTGCAATAGATAGA
Source organism: Nitratifractor sp. (assembly GCA_015491955.1). Classification (GTDB taxonomy): domain Bacteria; phylum Campylobacterota; class Campylobacteria; order Campylobacterales; family Sulfurovaceae; genus Nitratifractor. The sequence continues at coordinate 7,765 of WGFZ01000077.1, forward strand.
TTTAAATCAATAGGTTTGTTTATATCATCTTTGTCCATAGTTTGAATTTTAAAATTTCCTACTCTATTTACAACTTGTGTTGGTAGATTATAGTAGTAGTAATCACCAGACTTATGAAATTTTGGATGTACAACGTTGAATATACCATATTTTGGTTGATATTGAGAAGTTTGAGAACAAGGCTTTATATCATTAAGAGCAGTATTTAGATTATTTATAATCACTAGCTCCCCATCTATTGTTACTGCTAATGAGTAGTTTATAGATGCGTTTATTGGCATATCTACATTACTTTTATTTAAATCAAGACTATAATATACATAGGTGCTTGTATCACTTGATAAATCTCCAATTTGAATATTTTTTAGATAACTATCATTAGTATCTAATAGTGAGTCATCGATATGCTCTGCACGACTATTATTTGGAAGTCTTACATAGGTAGATTGAGTTTTATATTTACCTTGGGTAGTATCTATAGGGTCTATATTTACCTTTACATCTTTGACCTGTACATCAGAACTACTGTCGTTATTTTCTAAAAATAGTTTAACATCTAGTGGATTGTCTTTATTAAAAGTACCTTTTATTATAGGTGTAGTTATACTTGGTGCAGATACATAAAATCCATTTTGTCCATAAGTATAGTCGAAGCATACACTAGCTTCTCTAATATTTGACTCAAGACCATATAGACCAGGGAAGTAATAATCTCCATCTGTTTGTAGTGTAATTTTTGTACTTGTTTGACTATTGCTCAAGGCATTATTCATATCATAGGTATCAATATCAATCCCTAAGATATTATCACTAAAGTAGGGTTTACCAGTTCTTATATATACCCCATCTTTTGTTATTGTTGAGTTCATAATATTACCATCGGGGTTTATACTATTACTTAGTCTATGCTCTACACCATTTTTATCTGTAATAGAGCCATGTTCATCTCCACTCCATATATCACCCTCTCCAGCAAATACAATCAAAGATGCATTTACATCTCCTACTTTAGGAGTTAAGAAGCCAGATATATTAGATGTTGTCTTAGTACTAACTCCAATATTCTCAGCATCACAACCATTTGCATTAGCCTGTTGGATAGCTAAATCTACCGCTTGTTGACTAGCAAGTCCTTTGTATCCATAAAAGATAGTTGTATTTCTAAAAGGCTCATTTTTATCTTGATATACAACAGCCATTGACCAACCACCATAGCTTCCTCCAGCTGGGGTTCCTTCTGTACTGATAATATCACCTACCCAGTAGTAACCTCCACCGTGAGCATTAACATAGTTGGTTACATCTTTGAATCCTTGATAGTACATACGTGTAGGACTTGTATATACCCAATGCATATCACCTGTAATTTGTTGATATAGATCACCTTCGTGTTTGAACTTAACATATTTACCTTGTAATTTTTCACTTTCACTATAGTTTCCAGCAAAATATCCTTGCCAAAATAGTCCTGCCCAAAGAACCTTTTTCCCCTCTGGAATATCAATCTTAGCTGCTGAAGAGTTTATTGTAGTACTCCCATTATCTCTCTCTCCCACTACATCATCGTAATCATCATTTATCATATATACGACATTATTGCTTTGGTTTCTATTGGCACCATAAGGGCTACAGCTGTGTCCAGAGTTACCATATCTTTTACAGAGATTAACATTACCTGACATAATCATTTTACTATGACCATTGTATCTGTAAACAATATTAAAATCTTTAGGATTGGCACAATTTATATCTATATTACAAGGTTTAACTTTTCCTCTGTGAAGAACACCATCTTTTATATATGTTGCATATAGCTTATTTCCATTAAGACAACTTGCAGACATAAAGTTACTTGCCCAAACAGAGCTATTATTTTGATTAGGTGCTATATCGCTATCTAAGTTATATTTAGTAGCTTTTCCAAAAAATCCAAAAGGTCCAAAGTCAATATTGCTACTTGAACCACAAGTTCCAGATGGTGTAACCCCACAGTTACTTCCAAAAGAGCCTCCTAAACCCGACTCATTATAATATACTTTAACATTAGTTAGATTTGAATCACCCTTATTTCTTAATGGATATGTATTTTTACAACCCATTCCACCTTTACATACTCC
>WGFZ01000078.1 GCA_015491955.1 Nitratifractor sp.
ACCGCCTTATTATTACAGCAAGTGGTGGAGCTTTTAGAGATTGGAAGCCATCAGATATTTATAATGCTAGTTACAAAGAGGCTCTAAACCACCCAAATTGGTCTATGGGTGATAAGATTACCATAGATAGTGCATCTATGGTAAATAAACTCTTTGAGCTACTTGAGGCATATTGGCTCTTTGGTATCTCCAATATAGATGCTTTTATTGAGCGTAAATCACTTATTCACGCCCTTATTGAGTTTGTAGATGGCTCTACCACTGCCCATTTTGCTGATGTTGATATGAAACTTCCAATAGCATACGCCCTAAATGCTCCTATAAAAGCTCCTATTTTAAAGCCTCTAAATCTTTTAAGTATTGGAGCTATAGAGTTTGAAGAGATTGATACAAGTCGTTATCCAATTTGGCAACTAAAAGATGAGCTTCTAAGCCACCCACGTCTAGGGGTTCTATTAAATGCCTCCAATGAATCAGCAATGAGACTCTTTAAAGAGGGAAAATGTAACTTTGGGCAGATGTGTGAAAAGATAATTAAAAGTTGGGATAGATTCAAAGAACAAGAGCCAAATAGTTTAGCCGAGGTGATGGAACTTGATAAAAGAGTGAGAGCCTACATATTAGATTAAAAAGAAGGAGTAGTTATGCTTCTAAGCATTGAATCAAGCTGTGATGATAGTGCCATTGCCATTACAGAGATTAAAACAGCCAAACTCATCTTACATAAAAAAATTTCTCAAGAGATAAAACACGCTAAATATGGTGGTGTAGTCCCAGAACTTGCTAGTCGTCTTCACGCTGTGGATCTACCAAAACTTTTAGAAGGTGCTAAAGAGTACTTTCCAAAGATTAAAGCTGTGGCTGTTACAAATGAACCGGGTTTAGCTGTTACACTAAATGAGGGTGTAATGATGGCAAAAGCCTTTAGTACTTTTCAAAAGCTTCCTCTTGTACCAGTCCACCATCTAAAAGGGCATATATACTCTCTATTTATCCAAAAGCCTGTAATCTTGCCTCTACTTGCTGTTTTAATTAGTGGTGGACATACTATGGTAGTGCGTGTTAAGGGGCTTGAGGATATGGAGATTTTAGCTACAAGTATGGACGATAGTGTAGGAGAGAGCTTTGATAAAGTTGCCAAAATGATGGGGCTAGGCTACCCCGGAGGTCCAATAGTTGAAGCTTTAGCAAGAGATGGAGATGCCAATAGATTTGAACTACCTATACCACTAAGAAACTCTCCATTAATTGCCTTTAGCCTATCTGGACTTAAAAATGCTGTTCGCTTAAAGATAGAAGCTCTTGGAGGAGCTAAAGAGATTAGTGAACAAGATAGAAGAGATTTAAGTGCAAGTTTTCAAAAGGCAATCATAGCTCATCTAAGTCAAAAGATTAAAAAAATTCTTGCTAAAGATAGAATATCTAATGTAGCTTTAGTTGGTGGAGCTAGTGCAAATTTAGCTCTTAGAGGGGCATTTGAAAATCTTTGTAAAGAGTATGACAAGACTCTTCTTACTGCTCCTTTGGAGTACTGCTCTGATAATGCGGCTATGATTGGGCGTTATGCGATAGAGGCTCTAAAGGCTGGACTTACTTGCTCTAGCCAAGATATTGAAGTTGTAGCAAATCGTAAACTAAAAGCTGGAATGAGACTATGAACCACTTTGTTTGGAGTACAAATCCTATACTTCTTCATTTGGGATTTTTAAAGATTCATTGGTATGGACTATTTTTTGCTTTAGGAGTCTTTCTTGCATACTATCTAGTAACTAAAGAGGTGGAGAGTGAAGGTGTTGAAACTCAACGTATTGAAGCTATATTTATACCTGTTGTTTTAGGAGTAATCATAGGAGCTAGATTAGCTCATTGTCTCTTTTATGAGCCAGATTTTTACCTAAGCCACCCTATTGAAATTTTAAAAGTATGGAAAGGTGGTTTAGCAAGTCATGGGGGAATAGCTGGAGGAATTTTAGGACTTTGGTGGGGTGCTAGAGAACAAAAGTTACCTTTTATGTGGCTACTATCTCGTGTAAGTATCTTTGCTCTTATTACAGCAAGTTTTATACGAATTGGAAACTTTTTTAACTCTGAAATTTTAGGTAAAGCTACTCAAGTCCCTTGGGCAGTTATCTTTGCTCGTATAGATACACTCCCACGCCACCCTGTTATGTTATATGAGTCTTTAGGATATTTTCTAATATCATTTATACTCTATATACAACTAAATAAATCTATCAAAGATAAAGCTCTTGATTGGATATTAACAGGAGAGGCTCTAATAATGATTTTTACTCTTAGAATTATCCTAGAGTACTTCAAAATTCCACAAGCAGACTACTCTACTGATACTATTTTTAATGTTGGTCAGCTTTTGAGTATGCCATTTTTACTTATTGGATTTGGAATCTTAATATATGGTATAAAACTCCGCAAAGTATCTAATGCTTAAATTCTATATTTTAGATTTAAAAGTTATTTGAGTAACTTGACACACTAAAGAGAGTTTGCTATTATCTAACTCAATCACACTATGGGGTTGACTTGGTTTCGACTGGAGTAGTTGGGGTCGTGTGCATGTCGGAGTGGGTAACTCCGTTATCAAACCCAAACGCGAATTAAACGCAAACAATACAGATTATCGCCCCGCTTACGCTGCTGCGTAAGTTATAACCCTTTTTTGGGGCTGTCTCACTAGTGATGTCATCTTAGCTAGGTTCGAGGCATCGACACTTGATGGCTATACCGATAGTCTGCCTAAACTATCGATGAACCTCTTAGGCTGGTTTTGTGTAGCTCTGGGTATCGAGCGAAGCAAAATGAGATTTTATCGATACCATCTAAGCATGTAGATTCAC
>WGFZ01000079.1 GCA_015491955.1 Nitratifractor sp.
ATAAAAGATATAGCTGAACCTGAAGATAAATCTAAAACTACCAATCAAGAGGAAGAGTCTGATGAGGAGCTAGACCAACTTTTAGCTCTACTAAACGAAGAGCCTAGCCAAGAGGAGGAGAAATCTACTCCCCCTAAAGAAAAAGAGCCTGAAGAAATTGAAGAGCTATCTATAAAAGATATAGCTGAACCTGAAGATAAATCTAAAAGTACCAATCAAGAGGAAGAGTCTGATGAGGAGCTAGACCAACTTTTAGCTCTACTAAACGAAGAGCCTAGCCAAGAGGAGGAGAAATCTACTCCACCTAAAGAAAAAGAGCCTGAAGAAATTGAAGAGCTATCTATAAAAGATATAGCTGAACCTGAAGATAAATCTCAAACTACCAATCAAGAGGAAGAGTCTGATGAGGAGCTAGACCAACTTTTAGCTCTATTAAATGAAGAGCCTAGCCAAGAGGAGGAGCAAACCTCTCAAATAGAGATAATTAAAGAGTCGATTAATAGTGCTTTAAGAGAAGTTGATTTTAAAAATAATGCACAGACATTAGGACTAGAAGAGGAGGATTATTTAGAACTTTTCGATGAGTTTATAGATGATTTTGATGGTATGAAAGATTCACTTACGTCTAATGATATAGATACTAAAAGTGAAGTAATAACTGCTCTTAGAGATGCGACAAATCTACTACTATTAAATTTCTTAGAGGAGCTATTTAATAAAATTGAGACTACAAACTCTACAAAAGAGCTTAGTGAACTTGTAAACCTATTAGAAGATACTTTAGAAGAGCTGAAGAAGAGAGTGGGGAAAGAAGATACAAAGATTAAAAATGATGAGAGTCAGATAAAAGAGTCTAAAAGTTCAGAAGATATTCATAAAGAAGAAAAAACTCAAGAAATTATCCAGAGTGATGAAGAATTTTTGGGAGATATTAAACCTATTCCTTTTGAATTTAGTTTACATATAGCCTCCAAAGAACTTAATTTACCTGAAGATTTAGTCTTAGAGTTTATCAATGACTTTTCCAAACAAGGACATGAAAATCTTCCAATTTTAATTAAAAATTATAAAGATAGTGATTTAGATGAATTAGAAAAAACTGCTCATTTACTAAAAGGTGCAGCAAGTAATCTTAGAATTGAAGGAATGGTAGATAATCTATATCAGCTACAAGTTGCTGATAATCTTGAAAAGGTTCCAGCTATGATACGTAAATTTGCTGGTCAACTTATGGCTTTAGATAATATTTTAAAACGACTTAATAGCTAAAAGGGGAATTAAACATTATGAAAATAACAAAAAGCTTAAGATGGATAGGAGTAATACCTTCATTAATACTTTTTATAGCATCATCATATTTAGTATATTTTTTCTATCTCAAATTTGAGAATGCAAGTTTATACCAAAGTAAACTTGAAAATAATAAACTGTTGGAAAAAGCTTTAATTGAGATGGATAAAGAGCGTGGGCTAATTGTTCTATCTATCACTTCAGAAAATAATAATTATCAAAATATTCTTAAAAAACAGCAAAGTATCACAGATCAAGCTATAAAAGATGCTACTCATCAGCTATCTTTAAAGAGTAAATCTATTTTTGAACCTATTTTTAATACTCTTAAAATAGAGTCAAATGGGAAAAAAATAGATTATAGTTTGGTTTTACAATCTTTTAAAAATTTTAAAAGTTTAAGGCTACTTATAGAACAATCAGAAAAACCAAATGTCTTAGAGTTTATTAAAAAATTTGAGAGGAGCATAGACCTACCTCTAGTTGAAAAATTATCTTTACCAACTGATAATTTATATAACTCATCCTTAATATCTGTATCTATTCTTTTAAATCAAATATATAAGATAGAAGATGCAAAGGGTATGAGTAGAGATCTACCTATTTACTATATTCAAAAATCTAAAAGTATGTCTTTAGCTACTCTTGATAGATGGAAAGAGTATTTAGCTATTATAAACTCTTTTAATCCTAATTTAATATCAAATAGACTACTAAAAAGAGAGGCTGATGATATTTTAAATTCAGAGAGAGCTAAAGATATTTTTGAAAAAATTAATACATTTAATTTAAAAATTCTCTCTAAAACTTCTAAAACTGATTATGGTATAGATATAACAAAGTGGTTTACACTACAAAGTGAATCTATTAGTATATATAATAATTTAAGTAATAAATATATAAATACTGCTCAAAAAGAGATAGCTAAATCTATAAAAAATTACTATATTATTCTCTCTATATTGATAATTTTAATTTTGATATCTTTTATTCAAATAATAAGAAGCTATCGCCTACCTAGTATTATTGAAAATAATTTTAAAGAACTTGAATTAAGTTTTAAAGAATTTGTTAAAGATTTTTCATCTAATGGAGAAGAGTATAAAAAAATATTTGACAAATATGGTGGAATTGATTTTAGCACACAAGAGAAGTTCCAAAAGAGTTATAAACTTATAGAAGAGCTTATTGAACAAGTAAAAGAGGAGAGGCTAAATTCTATAGAAGATAGTGAAGCTAAATCTATATTCCTTGCAAATATGTCTCATGAAATTCGTACACCAATGAATGGAATTATAGGATTTACCAAACTACTTAAGAGTACAAATTTAACAAAGGAGCAGAGAGAATTTATCAATAATATCGATGAAAGTTCTCAAAATCTTATTAATATTATAAACAATATACTGGACCTATCAAAATTAGAGAGTAATATTGTAGAGTTAGAACAAGTTATTTTTGATACACACAAAGAGTTTGATGAGACAGTAGATAAATTTGGAGTAAAAACTGCAGAGAAGGATATAGAACTCTACTACTTTATAAACCCAAATATAAGTCCTGTATTAAAGGGTGATGCACATAAAATAAAAGAGATTCTAAATAATCTTATTGATAATGCTATAAAATTTACTCCCAAAAATGGTGAGATTAGTGTTGAGATTAATAAACTAAATGCTACAAAAGATGGACGTAGTCTTATAGAGTTTAAAGTTATTGATAATGGGATAGGAATGTCTGAGTCCCAAGTCGAAAAGATATTTAAACCATTTAGACAAGCTAATAGTTCAATAAATAAGAAGTATGGTGGAACTGGTATAGGACTTGCTATTACAAAAGAGTATGTAGAACTATTAGGAGGAAAATTAAATGTTGAGACAAAAGAGGAAGTTGGTACTACCTTCTCTTTTATAATACCAATTGAAGAGACATCAGAGGGAGAAAATTACCATTTCTCTTTCAAAGGAATTACTCTATATAGATATAACAATGAGGATACAACTCATCTAAATAAATATCTTGATATTTATGCAGAATATCTTGGTTTAAATTTTATAGACTTTGATTCAATATCAAAGATAAAAGAGATAATTGAAACCAATGAATATCAAACAATATTAGTAGATTATGATAAAGCTACAGATAAGATTAAAGAGGCAATGGAGAATCTACCATCAGAAAAACTCGTCATTATAGCACGTGCTACAAATCCAAAAGCAGTAGATGCCTATAAACGCCACGATAATAATCTAATTGTTAAACCTTTTACATTTAACAAATTTTTAAAACTTATTAAATCAATTTTACACTCTGAACATACTACTGAAAAAACAGAAGTTACACCTATGGTGTATAGACACTATAAAGGTAAAGTTCTTGTAGTTGAAGATAATACGATAAATCAAAGACTTATAACTCAGTTATTAAATAGAATGGGACTTGAAGTTGAAACAGCTAGTAATGGACAAGAAGGAGTAGAAAAACGCTTTAAAAACCATTATGATCTTATATTTATGGATATACAGATGCCTGTAATGAATGGTATAGAGGCTACTCACGAAATTTTAGAGACTGAAAAAAGAACTATTCAAGATCATATTCCAATAGTTGCACTTACTGCAAATGCATTAAAAGGGGATAGGGAACGCTTCTTGTCAGAGGGAATGGATGAGTATATGTCTAAACCTATTGAGATGTCAGAGTTACTATATATCCTAAATAAATTTATAGGAGATAAAGCAGTAATAGAAAAGAAAAATATCAAAGATGATGAATCTAAGAGTGCTGATAGTGTTATAGAAAAGAGTAATACACAAACTAAAGAGATAAAAGATAGTAGCACTATAGAATCCTTGAGTGAAAAAGATATAAATAGTACCAAAATTGACAAAGAAGACGAGACTCCTAAGTTAAAATCTTCAGATAAGGAGATATTATTAGCTAAATCACTACCATTTAGTCAAAAGATTATGGCAAAATTTTTAGACTCTCTTGGTTATTCCTATGAAAAAGCAAATAATTCATCAGAGATAGAAGAGATATTAAAATCTCAAAAATTTTCTATCATCTTTACTGATGAGAAGCTCTTAAATGATAGAGTTATACAACTTTTAAAAGGGAGTAATATATTGCTTGTATTTAGTAATGAACCTAAAGAAAAAGAGAAGTTTAAAGATTTAAATTATGTAGTCCATTCTGGAAAACTTACACAAGAAAATCTCAAAAATTTTATCGATAAGAAAGGAAAATAATGTCTTTAAATATATTAATTGTTGATGATGATTTCATCAATAGAAAACTAGTTCAAGCTCTACTTAAAAATCATTCTGAATTGGTTTCACAAACTTTTGAGGCAGAAAATGGCTCTGAAGCACTACAAATATTGAGGGATAATCCCAATATAAATCTTATTCTACTTGATATTCTTATGCCAATTCTCGATGGAAAAGAGTTTCTAAAAATCTTTCGTTCAGACCCAGCAAATAGTAAAACTCCTGTTATTGTACTATCAACTGATGATAGTCAAAGACATACAGTATTAAATTTGGGTGCTGAAGATTTTCTCCTAAAACCCATTGCAGAAGAGGAACTAATAGATAAGATTAAGTACTGGACACAAACTTTAGACTAAGAGGTAGTTAGATTAATACCTCTTCTATAACCTCTTCAATTGTACTAACTGGTACGATTTTTACATTATCTAATACTTCTTTGGGAATATCTTCAATATCTCTCTCATAATTTTTAATTGGAATTAATGCCTTAGAGACACCAGCTTTATAAGCAGCAATTAACTTCTCTTTAAGTCCACCAATAGGAAAAACTTTTCCTGTAAGAGTCAATTCTCCTGTCATTGCTACTTTGTTATCAACTTTACACTCACTATAGATTGAGGCAATGGCTGTTGCCATAGTAATTCCTGCACTTGGTCCATCTTTTGGTGTAGCTCCCTCTGGAACATGTAAGTGTATGTCATATCTCTTATAGACTTCACTAGATTCAAGAATCTTATCTTCCTCTCTCTCTTTAATGGTTCTTGGAATAATTTGGTTTGGTATTTTTAATTTACCCTCATCAATAAGAATCTTTACTACACTATGGGCAATTCTTGCAGACTCTTTCATCACCTCTCCTAGCCTACCCGTTAATTGCATAGAACCTTTGCCCTTTATTTTTATCGCTTCAACACTAAGTACATCTCCACCTACTGAAGTCCAAGCAAGACCATTCACAATTCCTATTTGAGGAGCTTTGTCAATAACTGAGAACTCAAAAACTCTCTTACCTGCAAATTTTGAAAGATTTTTCGCCTTAATAGATATATGATATACCTTTGGGTCTTCTAAAATCATTCTTGCAATTTTACGCATCAAAGTGGCAATCTTTCTACGTAAATTTCTAACACCAGATTCTCTAGTATATTCATCTATCAATAGACGTAGAGCCTTTTTAGATATACTAAACTCATCAGGACGTAAAGTATGCTTTTTAAGCTCTTGAGGTATTAAGTAACGTCTTGCAATCTCAAACTTCTCCTCTGGAGTGTAACTATTTAAAATAATAATCTCCATTCTATCTCTAAGTGGAGCAGGAATATAGCCTAACTCGTTAGCTGTAGCAATAAATATGACTTTACTTAAATCAATATGAAAATTTAGATAATAGTCTCTATAGTGTCTATTTTGTTCAGGGTCTAAAATCTCCAATAGTGCAGATGTTGGGTCTCCCCTATTACCTCTTCCTACCTTATCTATCTCATCAAGAACAACTACAGGATCCATACTTTTAGCTTCAATTAAACCTTGAACAATTCTCCCAGGCATAGCACCCACATAAGTACGGCGATGTCCACGTAACTCATTAACATCTTCTAAACCTCCTAAAGCGATACGTACAAGTGGGCGTTTAAGAGCTTTTGATATTGAATTTGCTAATGATGTCTTTCCTACTCCAGGAGGTCCCCAAAAGCACAAAATTACACCTTCATTTTTATTATCTTTCTTACCTCTTAACTGAGCTAACTCTTTAACTGAGAAGTACTCAACTATTCTCTCTTTTGGCTTCTCAAGAGAGTAGTGGTCTCTATCAAGTGTGTTTGCTACTCTTTTAATATCCAATTGAGCCTTAGAGTAGTTACCAAATGGTATCTCAAATATCCAATCTAAATAGTTTTGTAAAACAATAGAATCAGCACTATCAGGATGCATACGAGCAAAACGGTCTAATTGCTTTTTAATCTCTTTATATGCATCATCTGCTAAATGAGGCTTAATAGTCTCTAACTTTTGACGGAAATTGGCTATCTCTTCCTCTCTTTGTGCATCAACTCCAAGCTCCTTTTGTATCTCTTTTAGCTGTTCTTTTAAAAAATACTCTTTATTTGTCTTCTCTATTTTGTTATGCACTTTAGAGCTAATCTCTCTTTGAACTTTTAATGCTTCAATCTCTGCAACTATAACATCAATAATTCCAAATAGACGCTCTTGAATATTATCTATTGTATATAACTCATATGCCTTATCCTTTTTAAGAGGTAACATAGAAGAGACTAGATCTGCAATACGATGAGGCTCATCATTCTCCTCTATCGTTTTTACTAAATCATTTGGAATAGAGTTATTTAATTGGCTAAGTTGCCGAATTTTTTCACGAAGCATTCCTAGCATCGCATCAATTTTTAGATTATTAAATGCACTATTTTCAACTATATCTATTTTTGCTTGAAGAAATTCACCCTCTATAGACTCTAAAATTTTACCTCTAGCAAGTCCTTGAAATAGTATTTTCACCCTACCATCTGGCATATTAACTTTACGCATAATACTACCAACAACACCTATTGAATATATTGCTTCAAAGCTACGTTCACCTTCGTGTCCAACTTTAGTAGTTGCAATAAAAAGTAAAGAGTTACTCTCCATAGCTTTTGTTACAGCATCAATATCTACTTGTGAACTTAAAAATATGGGACTAATCATAAATGGATAAAAAAATAGCTCATCTTCCGCTACAATAGGAAGTATTGTTGGAAATTTATCATAATCACTAAGTTGCACTACTCAATCCTTTTCACTCTTAAAATAAATAGTCTTAATTTTTTTTTAAGAATATACAGTAAAAGCTAATTTTTGTCAAGAAGACTATTAGAGAGTTATTTAAGACTATTTTTAAACTTGTATAGAATGAAAAATTCTATCTATATGGTCTATAAGAGAGCTGTTTTATCTTGTCTATATATATTTTATATGCATTTTTTTTACCAAGATGCTTATATAGTTTAGCTGTTTGTGTATATATCTTATACTCTGCCATCTCTAAAGTAATAATCATTGTTTTTACTAAGGGAGTATATCTACTTGAAGGGTAAGCATCATAAAAATTACGTGCATATTTTAGAGTATCCTCTACACTCTTTTGGTCTTTCTTAATATTATCTATTCTCAAAAAGACACTCTTTAGTTGGAGAAACTGTACATACTCTATCCACTCTCCAGACCCATAACTCTTTAAAAACTCTTCAAAATAGAAGTTAGCCAATAGATACTCATTTGCACCAATATGAGCTTGAGCTAATGAGAGCATAGCTGTTGGTAAAAGAGATGATTCCAAATCCTCATTACGTAAAGATAGATAATTTTTATCTGCCATATCTAAATTATGTATATATATAGATTTTAAAATTAAATCATAATAGTCTTGTGGACTCTTTGCTTGATAACTACCATCTTGAGGTGTAATTAGTGTTGGAGTATTTACACAAGCAGTTAGAAATAGAGCTAAAAAAGGTATAAATAGTAGTTTATTAAATAGATAGTTTTTCACAAAATAACCTTTTTAAATCTAAAAAATATATTGGATAGTTATATTTCAGGGTGTTCATTCCAATAAGAGTGTCCCGTCTCTTTCTCAATTGTAATATTTGTATCAGATATACTACTATCATCAAAATGTATAGTTATATGACAATCTTGAGTCAACAAAGTTGAGTAGTCTGGAGAGTTGCTATTGGTAAATCCTCTATGAGGACGCCCTAAATGGTCAAAACCTATATACTTACCCCCAGCCCCACAATCTGAGTTAAAAGTGATACCATTTGGATATGAAATTCCATAATTTTTAGTAATAAATATATTGGAAGATTTATTACTTTCAACCTCTTTGGCACAAGGAGATGAGTTATCCCCCATCATAGGCTTCCCATTTGCTGGGTCATCTAATACCTCTGAAGAATCTATAGCACCACGAAAATTCTTATCTGCACCAACATAGTAAAAGAGACCATTATCACTACACTTCTCAAAACCAATTCTCCAAAATGCTCTTTGCCATTTTGCATCTATTGGATAGATTACATCATCATTCATAGCCATATAGTGTGTATAACGAATTGCAGATAGTATATTTGTTACAGCCTCTTGTTTTGTATCTCTCTCAAGCTGAGGAATCGCTTGTGAGGCCAAAATACCCAATACCACAATCACAAATACTAACTCTAATAGTGTAAACGCTCTTCTATTCTTTTTTACTTCCAACATAATGCATATTCTAGCACAATTAAATAGATTAGACAAATAGTCTAACTTTAAATATATATTAATATAACTTTAATATTTTATATGATATTTTGTGGCAAGTAATAGTATAATTATTATGCTATTATGTTATATGAAGTGAGATTGTTAGAGTGGTCGTTATAGACTTTGATAGATAGTAAAATAAAAGGGGTAGAAGATGGTGGCGAAATCTTTTAATGATTTACAAATTGATATAGATGATTTAAGGTGGAAAAAGATATTCCATCTAATATATATTTTAATGTTTGTATTAATCTTTAGCGGTATTGCAAAATCTGCTACATTAGCAACAGATAACTTTAGCAATAATAATAAAGATGGTTGGCAAAATGGATATACATATTATGGTGATGGTTGGCTCTATATAGATAAAGATGTTAAAGCCTATAAGATCTATCACTTTGGTAGTGCTTATGCAAATAAACCAATACTTATTAAGATAAGATTCTGGCTATCAAGTGGTTGGGATAAGAGAGATGGTTACTATGCTCGTGCAGATATTTTTAGAGCATTTAATGGAAATACAGAGATAGCAACATATAGTGGTTTGAGTGGAGATACAACTTATACGACAACAATCTCTTCACAAACTGATTCTAATGGAGACTTTACCCTAAAAATTCAACCAGATAGTGATAGAAGCAATGAATATACTGCTTTAGACTATGTACAGATTTCTACTGATAGTACAAATAATGCTGAACTCTC
>WGFZ01000080.1 GCA_015491955.1 Nitratifractor sp.
CTTCACGATGCGGGTAAAGGACGTAAAAAAGACCACCATAGTGTTGGAGCGTCTCTATTTCGTATATTTGCAAAAAAGCTTGGATTTGATGATGATATGATAGAAGATGGATATAAACTAATTTTATACCACACACTAATGAGTGTAACAGCTCAACGTGAAGATATATATAGTGAAAAGACTGCTCTTGCTTTTGTATCTCGTTTTGGAAATCATAAATTAATTGATATGATATATATTCTTACCTATGCTGATATGAAAGCTGTTGGGAGTGATGTATATAATAGCCATTCTGCTAGGCTTTTGAGAATCTTTTATCATCAAAGCCTTGAAGTACTTAAGTATGAGAATCGTCTCGATGAGACAGCAAAAAGATTAAGAGCTATAGATAGGCTTAAAAATTCACGTAATTTTAATGAACTACCAAAGAGTCTTAGAAATAAAATCTTATCTATTCCATCTAATGCCTTTTTTATACGTCATAGTACAAAAAGAATTATAGCCATTGCAAAAAGAGCCAATGATATGCAAGAATATACATCTAAAATAAGTAATAGAGATAATTTAACAATAGAGATAATTAGAAGAAATGATTTAAATCTTGCTTGGATACTTTATCGTCTTAATCGTCTTGAAATAGTTGCTATGGAGATAGTAAAACTTTGGAGTGGACTTAAATATTTTAAGATTGATTTTAATGATAAATTAGATGAGAGTGAAATTCCTCAAATTGATAAAATCATTCAAGAGGCACTTATACCTCAGAGTAAATTAGAACTTTCAAAACCACAAATAGCAATAGCTGATATTGAAACCAATTGCCAACACTCTCAAGAGTATGCACTTATGAAACTAAAGACAATAGACCAATCTGGCTTACTTGCTTATCTTATATATCTATTTGACTACTTCAAAATTGATATAGCCTCAGCTAAGATTCATACTTTAAAGGGAAGGGTTAATGACCTTTTTCTTATAGAAAAAAATGGAAATTTCTGCCATAATATAGATAATATTATCAAAAAATTAACGGAGTAGCTATGTGTGGTATTGTAGGATATATTGGTCAAAAAGAGAAGAAAGAAATTATTTTAGATGCTCTTAAAGAGCTTGAGTATCGTGGATATGACTCTGCAGGAATTGCAGTCATTTCAGATGGAAAACTCAATCACTTCAAAGCAGTTGGTAAAATTAAAAATCTTGAAGAGAAGGCTTCGGGGTTTGAGAGTAAAGGTTCAGGTATTGCCATTGGACATACACGCTGGGCAACACACGGGAAACCAACTGAACTAAATGCTCACCCTCATTTAGGAGCCTTTAGCTATGTTGTACATAATGGAATCATTGAAAACTATCAAGAGTTACGAAAAGAGCTTATAGATAAGGGTATTAAATTTGTTAGTCAAACAGATACAGAGAGTATTGTTCACCTCTTTGAACAAAATTTAGCAACAGGAGTTGAACCATTTGAAGCCTTTAAAGCTACTATCAATAGACTTGAGGGGGCTTATGCCGTTCTTCTTATTACTCAAGTAGCTCCTGATACAATATTTTTTGCTAAAAATGGCTCACCTATGCTTCTTGCACGTGATGATAATGATGTATATTTTGCCTCTTCAGATACAGCAGTTGTGGGACGAGCAAAAGAGGCATACTATCTTGAAGATGGTGAGTATGGCTTTGCAAAAACAAATAGTGTAAAACTCTATTCAAAAGATACTCCCAAAGAGTTTGTAACAAAACCTCTACCAGAAGATAAGACTTTAGCTCAAAAAGATGGCTTTAGATTCTTTATGGAAAAAGAGATATATGAGCAAAGCTCTGTTATGAATGATACAATGCTTGGAAGAGTATTAGAAGATACTATTGAGTTTGAAGAGCTTGATAAGAGTCTATTTGATGGGATTAGAGCCATTAAGATATGTGCTTGTGGAACAAGTTATCACGCAGGTCTTACTGGAGCATATTTATTAGAGCGTATGGCAAAAATTCCTTGTCAAGTAGAGATAGCATCAGAGTTTAGATACAAAGAACCTCTTTTAACCCCTGATACTCTATTTATCACTATTAGCCAAAGTGGAGAGACTGCTGATACACTAGAGGCTCTCAAAATGGCAAAACGTGCAGGTCTTAAGAGTCTTACTATCTGTAATGTTGATAACTCATCTATTGTTAGAGAGAGTGATTATGCAATACTTACTAGAGCAGGTATTGAAAAGGGAGTAGCTAGTACAAAAGCCTTTGCAACTCAAGTAATGGTACTTTGGATGCTAACTATATATTTAGCACAAAAAAGGGATACATTAGATAAAGAGTCTATTGATACAGAGCTTAATGCTATGCGTCATACACCAAAGGCTCTTATTGTTGCAAGATTACTCCATGAACGTATATATCGCCTCTCTAAACGATACCTTCACGGTCATGGCTTTTTCTTTATTGGACGAGATATTTTCTATCCTCTTGCCCTTGAAGGTGCATTAAAGCTAAAAGAGATTAGCTATCTTCACGCTGAGGGCTACCCAGCAGGAGAGATGAAACACGGACCAATTGCCCTAGCTGATGCTGAACTATTTACTATTGCCCTAATGCCTAAAAATATGCTATATGACAAGATTAAATCAAATGTAGAAGAGCTTATTGCTCGTGATGCAACGATATTAGCAATTAGTCCAGATACCTTTGGAATGGCTGATGATTATATTAAAATTCGCCACGCAGACCACCCAATGCTAGAGTTTTTTGAGATGATGCTTGTTACTCAAATTCTAGCTCTTGAAATATCTATTAGACTTGGAAATGATGTAGATATGCCACGAAATTTGGCAAAGTCTGTTACAGTAGAGTAGAGCTTAGCTAAAAGAGTTATTGGCTCTTCTACTCTATTTTGAAAAATAATCTATAAAGTATTGGTAATCATAATATATTACAAACCCTATAATAGATAGTATAAAAGTTATAAAGATAAACATCTTAAATTTCCAACGTATATTTCTTCTTATGAACATCTCAAAATTTACAATATATGGTATAAAATATTTTTGAAATATATTTAACCTTCTTGTACTATTTGGCTTACTATGTTTGGATATAAAAGATAAGCCCTTACTCCATAGCTTTTGAAAGATTGAGAAATATGATTGACGTATAGTTCCATTATATAAAACTTGTACTATTCCTGTTGCTAAAAATGAGAATATAAGTATAACAACTATGGTAACAGTAGGTGTAGATGGTAAGAGATGAATAAGTTTATCATCTTCTATTTTATATTGAGGAAAAAATTTATAAATTGCTAAAACAAGTGTAACAATAAAAGCAAATAGACGAAAATCTTCAAAAAATTGATAAATTGTACTTGCTCTATATGGTTTTCTCTTAAGCTCTTCAGTAATAGCATCTGAGAGTATAGATAGCCCATCGCTTTTATGCTCATAATCTTGTTCACCAAGATACTCTTTTGAAATAAGTAAAAAACTCTTAGTATATAAAAGTACACCATCAAGCCAAGATAGTGATATAGGAGTACTATCAATCTTACGTTGCTGTGCTACATAAGCTATCATACTTTTGTATATTTTTGTTGCTATCTTCCCAAAATTTAAACTATTTTCTATTTTAATCAAAGGAACTATATTTTCAGCATTACGACTATGAAATCTATCTTTATGAAAAAGAAATTTGATAAAAAAATAGGCACTTTTAATATCTGCTTCACTATTTTCATCACTACCTAACAAAATATAGCCATTTTGATATATTTTAAACTTTACTTCTCTTTTTATATATCTTGGAGCTAAATTTGATAGATAGTTTTCAAGAATAGGCTTTATATTTTCAAGAGAATTTTTAGATTTTTTAATAATTTTAGAAATAAATTTCTGTTCAGCTCTATCTTTATAGAGAGCAGGATATGAAACATCATCAATAAGCCAAAAATTACCCGCTAAATAGGAGGAATTTTGACTATCTTCTTCCTCTTTTGCATATAGAAAAATACGGGTATATATAGATGAATCTTTTTCAAATCTATCTCTTAAATCTGCAAGAAGAGTAACAAAGATTACTCTTTTAGAATCTATAGCTTCATTAATATGCCAACAATCTCCTACAATTCTATCATTTCGATACCCCTCAAGTGTTGAAAGTTCAAATTGCAACATTCCAGAGGCATTACTAATCCAACTGATATAATTATAGGTATCTTTTTGCAATACTATACCTAGTACTAATAATTAACTACTGGCTTATCTTGGATAGTTGATATTTTAGTTTTGAAGTTTATAATTCGTCCCTCATCTCTCATTGAAACGAAATCTCTTTTATAACTCTTTTGTGCTTTATAGTATCTATAAGCAATATGACTCAATATAAAGACTAAGCCTATACCAATACTATTGATAAGATAGAAAGTTATCTCATTCATTCATACCACCCCATAGTTTAAGTTGTTCATTTTATAAGAATAAAATTAATAAATAATAAATGTATCTACTTTAGTAAAATAGAGCTATACCTCTTAGTGAACTACCTAACCGCTAAACAAGTTTAGACGATTGGGCTTCTTGTTTCATAGTATCATATCTAGTTACAAAAGTTGCAACCCCGAAAGAGGAGACTCCACAAGCTTATATTCCGATAGTTCCTACCGTATTTCTATTATCAACTTGACCTAAGCCATAGTTTCTTATATTGACTGCTGCGTTTATATCTCTATCAA